>CAYVSU010000013.1:0-28439 GCA_964454215.1 uncultured Oscillospiraceae bacterium
TCGATGTGCGTATATCGAATCCTCATCTTTCGTTTGCCGCCGGATTTGGCACCTTGCCAGGAGAAATCACTCAGAAAAACTGTTATACACTTCGCCGGCATCTTCTCCCTGCTGCTTCACAAAAAGACATTTGAAACACACAAAGTATGTCGGCATATCTTTTTGCTTGCATCAGAAAAAATCTGCTCGCCAAATCGCATAACCGCTTTGCTAAGTAATTCCTCAGCAGGTTGCCGGGTTTCATTGGGCCGTTCCCTCCACCACTCTTGATAAGGCTTGTATGCAGTTCGTGATTATTTTAGCGTTTTTTTTGGAAAAGTCAAGACTTTCTTCGGAATTTTCCGGATTTTATTTACAATTCTGTGATAGACTTTTTGAAAAAATGCTGATAGAATAGAAGCATAAATTTTTAGGAGTGAGTTTTTTGGCAAGTCCACGAAAGAGTTTTGAGCGGATGTGCTACAAGCACCGGAATAAAGGCATCCCTAATTTGATGCTGTATATTGTGTTGGGTACTGGGTTGGTCTACCTGTTTACTATGACCTCTCAGGATCTGCGGCTGTATGCATTGCTTTTGTTCGACCGGGAATTGATCCTGCAGGGGCAGGTATGGCGGCTGATCAGCTATCCGCTGACATACATTACAGACAATGTGTTTTTGATGCTGATAAGTTTGGTATGCTACTATTCCCTGGGACGCGCGATGGAGAATATGTGGGGCACGCTGAAATTCAATCTGTTTTACCTGACCGGCGTGCTGATGATGGATGTTTACTGTATGATCTTCGACTGTATGGCAGATGCGTACTATCTGAATTTGAGCCTGTTTCTGAGCTATGCCACGATGTTCCCTCAGGCGCAGTTTTTGCTGATGTTTATCATCCCGGTAAAAGCGTGGATCTTTGCGTTGTTCGATCTGGCACTGATGGTGTATGGCTTGGTTGTGTATCCTTTCCCCTATAATTTGTTCTCTGTGATCTCCCTTGCCAACTATTTCCTGTTCTTTGGCAAAGAAGTGCTGAATGTGATCCCTCTTTCCTGGCGGATCAACATCGGAAGATTCTTTGGCAGAAAGCCGAAGCAAAAGAAAGCCAAAGTGGTGCCCTTCCCCAATGCGGGATCCTACGAAGCGACAGTAGTGACACCAAAAGCGCCCTATACCCACAAATGTACAGTTTGCGGGCGGACAGATATTTCTGATCCGGATCTGGAGTTCCGCTACTGCTCCCGGTGCAAGGGCTATCACTGTTACTGCATCGAGCATATCAATCACCACAGCCATATTGAGGAGTAAATTAGATTTTGTCGGATATCTTATGGCGGTGATTTGTCAAGCCAAGAGCAGCAAACAGAGAGATAAACTGAAAATTGAAAGCCGCGGAGCGAATGCTCCGCGGCTGATTTTTATATGTTTACCCCCAGTTCAATGATCTTTTCCCGGATGGAAAGAAGATCCTGGAAGGTTTCCGGCCGTTTGCTCACATCCCGGAGCAGGGCGGAGGGGTGGTAAATAGCAGTCATATGGATGCCGTTTATCTGCGTCCACTGTCCGTGCTCCCGGGTGATCCGGTAATCCGGGCGGATCAACTGCATTGCCGCGATGCGGCCAAGACAGACGATGATTCTGGGCTTGATCAGTCCGATCTGCTGCTGCAGATAACCGATGCAGGTGGCCTGCTCCTCTTCTTTGGGATCCCGGTTTTGAGGGGGACGGCATTTGACGATATTCGCGATGTAGCAGTTTTTGCTTCGGTCCAGATCAATGATGCAAAGCATCTCGTCCAGCAGCTTGCCTGCAGCACCCACAAAAGGCTCGCCCGTCAAATCCTCCTGCTCACCGGGGCCTTCGCCGATGAACATCACGTCTGCCTCCTGGTTTCCCACGCCGAAGACCACATTGTGCCGGGTGTGGCAGAGGTCGCATTGGGTACAGCCTTGGCAGAGCTGTTCCAGTTCAGTCCATTGGTTCATTTTATCGGCTCCTTCTGCGATTTTGCCGGCGTCTGCGGCGGGCTTTTCTTCTGGAAGCGGCCTGTACGCTTTTCCGGACCCGGACAAGCAGCAGGTACAGCAGCGCAAGGACTGCCATAGCACACAGCACGATCAAAAGCTGAGTCCAGCTGCCGCTATCTCCTTTTTCCTCCGGTTCAATAACCGGAACGGTGGGCGCGGCGTAAACCGGGACGGCGTTGATGGCGACCAGATCGGTTTGGGCGATGCAAATGTTGCCGTACCAAACCCGCAGAGAAGAAAGAACCTGGTCTTGGACGATCGGCGCGGAAAGGCTGCTTCCGGCATCGTAATCCCAGCGCAGCTCGCTGTTTGCTGTTCCAATGGGTAAAACCGCGCACAGCGTATCCCGGGGCCCCACAGCCACGTCGTTGGCACCGTTTTGTACATCGAACTGAGTCACAGGCTGACCGCGGAAGAACAGCTGCCGCAGCTCATAATGTTTCTCTACATAGTCCAGCAGCTGTGCGGTTTCCTCAAAGCTGCCAAAGGAAACAAGGGAGATGCCCTCTTCCTCATAAACCGCTTCGGCGCCCATAACAATGGTCAGCAACTCCATATCGCCTACCTTGGCGGTGGAGGCAAGGCAGCGGCCAGCCTGATCGGTAGAGCCGGTTTTACCGCCGGTGATCCGCTCATCATAATATTTTTTGACCTGCTCTGTGCTGAGCATATAGTTGGTGGTATAAATTTGCCGGGCTTCAGATGTGTTGGTGGCGGGAACGGTGTGGTTTTTCGCTTCAAACATTTCCCGGAAGGTTTCGTTTTGCAGGGCGTACTCTATCAGACGGCACACATCCCGGGCGGTGGTATAGGTGCCGGCATCGTGGAGACCGTGGACATTGGTATAGTGGGTACCGGTGCAGCCAAGCTCCCGGGCCCGCTGATTCATCTTTTCGATAAAGGCCTCCTGGCTGCCTGCGATATGCTCAGCCACCACGGCTGCGGCATCGTTGGCCGACTGGACCATCACGCAGTACAAAAGATCCTTCAGCGACATCTCCTCGCCGCTTTGCAAGCCGGCGCTGACAGAGCCGGGCTTGATGGAGTTCAGCGCGGCTTTGGAGGCGGTGACAGTTTCAGAAAGGTCGCCCTGCTCTAAAGCAATGAGCGTGGTCATAATTTTGACCATACTGGAAGGATAGATGGTGGCATCCGGATTCCAGGTATAAAGCAATGTGCCGCTTTTCAATTCATAGATAATGACGGCCTTGGAAGTATCCACAAGCTTGCCACTGCTGTCCAGCGTGGTGGCGGCATCGACACTGTGGCAGCCGTCGCTGACGGAGCTGTCTGCAGCCGAGGCGGGCGGAATGACAGAAAAGACCCAAAAAAGCGCAAATATCAGGCAAAAAACCCGGGTGAATTTCATATTTTGACTCCTGTACTGGGATACCGGGCTTGCCCGGCGTGTGATTTTCGTGTATAATATAGACATTATATCAGCTTTTTTGCTTGGAGTCAATGCAGGAGGCGACAGATGACACGCAGAGAAACAGGATATCTTTTGGCGCTCGCCGCGGTGGTGGCGGTTCTGATCCTTGGTATTTTTATAGGAAAGTATGTATGGCGGGGACCGGTGCTTTCTCACCAAAATCCGGGGGTTTCCCGGGAAGCGGTACTGCCGCAGACACAGCAAAAGGTGAATATCAATACGGCAGACAGGGAAACACTGTGCACACTGCCGGGCATTGGAAGAACTTTGGCATCGCGGATCATTGCTTACCGGGAGGAGAACGGAAACTTTATCCATCCTGCGCAGCTGCTGCAGGTGGAGGGGATCGGCGAAGTGCTATTGGAAAATCTGCTGGCGTACATTGCCGTAGGGGGATAATATATGAAGATCTTGGTTGTTGATGATGAAGAATTGCTGGTGAAGGGCATTCGCTTTAACCTGCAAAACGAAGGATATGAAGTGTTGACCGGAAGCAACGGCGCAGAGGCGGTGCAGATCGCCGAAAGCCAAAAGCCGGACCTGGTGGTACTGGATGTGATGATGCCCCAAATGGACGGACTGACTGCCTGCGCCCGCATCCGGGAGTTTTCCAATGTGCCCATTATTTTGCTGACGGCCAAGGCGGACGATATGGACAAACTGATGGGCTTTGACAATGGCGCGGACGATTATTTGACGAAGCCGTTCAACATTTTGGAGCTGAAAGCCCGGATCCGGGCGCTGCTGCGCCGGGCTGCAGCGGGCAGGGAAGAAGTATCTGCAGAGCTGACCATTGGTTCCATTACCCTGGACCTGGACGGTCGTAATGCCTACAAGAGCGGTGCTTTGGTGGATCTGACCGCCAAGGAATTTGATGTGGTGGAGTTTTTGATGCGCAACGCCAATCGGGTCTATTCCCGTGAGGCATTGCTGGATACCATTTGGGCCTATGAATACCGCAGCGACATCCGCACAGTGGACGTGCATATTCGCAGACTTCGGGAAAAGCTGGAGGACAATCCGGCAGAACCGAGCTATATTATGACGAAGTGGGGCGTTGGCTATTATTTCCGAAAGTAATCCCAGAAGACAGCGGACCCATGGCAACACCCAGTTTCGCAATGCTATGGTCTATGTGCTGGTCACCTTTGTGGTGCTGCTGTTTCTGAATGTATACACTTCGGGAACCAGTCAGAAGGTGTTTTATCAGAATAAACAGTCCTCTATGCTGGAAAAATGCCAGTTGGCGGCTTCGGAAATTTCCGCGCTGGAGGTGCTGAATGAATCCTCGGTGGCGGCGGCAGTGGAAAAGATCGGTTCGTTGCGGATCTCCCGGTTGATCGTAACAGATCAGAAGGGCGTGGCGGTGTACGATTCTTTGACGGAAGCGTCGGCACAGGGCTTTTATACCCTTTTGCCGGAAATTATTCACGCACTGGATATGAACGATGTGTTCACCTGGACATATCACGATGGCGCGATGCTCTCGAAAGCGGCGGTGCCGGTGGTGTCTAACGGTACGCTGGTAGGCTGCGTGTACATTATGGAGTACGACACCAACCAGGGAACCCTGATCAAGTCCCTGCAGGATAATATTTTGACCATTACCTTGGTGCTGGAATTGGTGATCATTATCGTTTCTCTGTCCTTCTCACGGACGTTTTCCGGGCGAATCCGCAAGATCCTTGGCTCTATCCGCACCATTCGGGAGGGCGACTACTCTCACAAAGTGAAAATGGGCGGCAACGACGAGCTGACCTTTTTGGGAGAGGAATTTAACGACCTGACGGACAAGCTGCAGGCCTCAGAAAACAAGCGCCGACAGTTTGTTTCCGATGCTTCTCACGAACTGAAAACGCCGCTGGCATCCATCAAGCTGCTGTCGGACTCCATTTTGCAGAACGATGTGGATATGGAAACAGTCCGGGAATTTGTGGGCGACATTGGCAATGAGGCTGATCGCTTAAACCGAATGAGCCAAAAACTGCTGTCTTTGACCCACATTGAAAGCCAGCAGGACGGCGATTGTGAGATTGTGCCTCTGGTGCCGACGGTGGAGCGGGTGGTTCGGATGCTTTCCGGCATTGCGGAGGAAAGCGGCGTTACCATCGAGCTGGATCTGCAGCAGGACAGCACGATCCTGATGTTGGAGGATGATCTTTATCAGATCACCTTCAATTTAGTGGAAAACGGCATCAAATACAATGTCGCCGGCGGAACTTTGACGGTGAGGCTGATGCGACAGGACGAAAATGCGATTTTGCAGGTGATCGACACCGGTGTGGGCATCCCTGAGGATGCTGTGGGACACCTGTTTGAGCGGTTTTACCGGGTGGACAAGGCCCGCTCCCGGAAATCCGGCGGCAGCGGCCTGGGCCTTGCCATCGTGAAAAATATGGTGGAGCGAAATGAAGGAACTATCCAGGTGGAAAGTACCGTGGGCAAAGGCTCTACCTTTACGGTTACTTTCCCCATCTTCGATACAGAGGAGGATGCACAATGAAAAAATGGCTTTGTGTTCTCCTGCTTTTGAGTTTGAGCATAGGTTTGGTTGCCTGTGCCAGAAAAAAGGAACCGGAAAATCCGGTGCTGTTTTACTATCGGACAGCGAAGGTAGACTTTTTTGCCGATGCCGGTGTGATAGAAAGCGAAGCACGGGATGCCGGAAGCCGGAGCGGGGATTATGAATATCTGCTGAATCAGTATTTGCAGGGCCCGGAAGGACAGAAGCTGGACCGGACCTTCCCGGCCGGTACGGCAGTGCGGAGCTTTGTGCTGACGGAAAACAGCGCAAGCATTCTGCTGACGGAGAGCTTTGCTCAACTGACGGATATGGACCTAAGTCTTGCCTGCGCGTGTCTGACCTTAACGATTTGCCAGATGACCGGCGTGAAGCAGGTACAGATCCGGGCAGAATCGGCACTGTTGGGCGGAAGCGAGGCGGTTATAATGGACTACGAGCAATTGATCCTGGAGGATCTTTGTCGGGTGCCGGTGGAGCCAAACTGATCAAAGGAGGAGCTATGATGCGCTTTGTGTCTTGGAATGTAAACGGTCTTCGCGCCTGCATGCAAAAGGGCTTTATGGGCTTTTTTGATGAGACGGATGCCGACTTCTTCTGCCTGCAGGAAACAAAATTACAGGCGGGGCAGATTAATTTGGAATTGCCCGGATATTTCCAATACTGGAATTACGCGGAGAAAAAAGGATACTCCGGCACGGCAATTTTCGCAAAGAAAGAGCCCATCAGCGTCCGCTACGGCATTGGTGTGCCGGAGCTGGATACGGAAGGGCGGGTCATTACGCTGGAATATCCGGATTTTTATTTGGTGACGTGCTATACGCCCAATGCGCAGAGGGGCCTTGCCCGGATCGAGCATCGAATGTGCTGGGAAACGGCGTTTTTGGCTTATTTGCAGGCGCTGGATGCTCAGCGGCCGGTGATTCTTTGCGGCGATCTCAATGTGGCGCACAAGGAGATCGATTTGAAAAATCCTGCATCTAACCGGGGAAACGCCGGTTTTTCGGATCAGGAGCGGGAGGCATTTACCCGGCTGTTGGATGGCGGCTTTACGGATTCTTTCCGCCATCTTTACCCCGAAGCAGAGGGCAGTTACACCTGGTGGAGTTATATGTTCAATGCCCGGGTCAACAACGCCGGCTGGCGGATCGACTATTTTGTGGTGTCTGACCGTTTGGCGGACAAAATCGGTGAAGCAAGGATCCACGCCGATGTGCTGGGCTCCGATCACTGCCCTGTGGCGCTGGAGTTGGATTGACGCGGCTGATTTACAAAGTGGGTTTTGTGTGCAACCGGTGCGGCGCAGCGGACAGTTAAGGAATTTCCTTCGGAAATAATTTGGATTTATGCGCTTTTCGCATACCATCCCATTCCGCCTTCCACTGGGGTCAGCAACCCGATCGACGGAAATATCAGCTTCATTCCTGAAGAAAAATGCCTGTTTGGCCGTTTTTATGGGCCAGATAGGCGTTTTCCAGTTTTGTGAGGTAAGAAAAGGGTGTTTCCGGGGACAAGGGAACAAATTTTCCTTCCAATGGGCGATGCCGGGGCATCACCCGGAAAAGAAGCGGCCCGTCGCCCAACAGCCTGGCAGGAAGCTTGGTGTCCAGCACAAATGCGCCGTTTTGCGGAACCAGGATCCCCAAGTCTGCCTCCCGGTGGCCGCAGGTGACCAAAACCCGGCACATAGTTTCGCCGCTGAGCCGGCAGCGGCAGATGAAACGCAGATAAAGACCCTGCTTTTCCACCTTCGCTTGTCCAATGGGTTCGCCGGCCAGTAAAATATCATAGGTTTTGTCCATAAAAAAGCACCCCCTCTGCAGCAAGATTATGCAGCAGAAGGGGTGTTTATGCTTGGTTAGGTAAGACCGCTGTTCAGCCCGAAGCTGACAGCAATGGCGTCGTTGACCTGGGCCATATGGTCATCGTCCAAATGTCCCATATGCTCCCGCAGGCGGCGCTTATCAATGGTCCGCACCTGCTCTAAAAGGATCACAGAATCCTTGCTTAAACCCACGCTGCCGCCAGCGATATTGATGTGGGTTGGCAGTCGGGCTTTGCCGGTCTGGCTGGTAATGGCAGCAGCAATGACAGTGGGGGAATGGCGGTTTCCAGTGTCATTTTGGACGATCAGGACCGGTCGGGTGCCGCCCTGTTCACTGCCCACCACCGGCGAAAGATCTGCGTAAAAAATATCTCCCCGCTTGACCGTGGTGTCCATATGATTCACTCTCCGAAGAAAACTACCGACGCTACCGGAATTGTCTCCATATGTAACGCGGCTGGTTTTATTCTCCCACGCACAATGGTGATTTATACGGCTGCGTCTGTAAAATATCCTATGACTTCGGAGAGAAAAGGTTACAGGAAAGCGAAATTTGTGACATTCACTGACAGAATGCGCCTGCCTTGCCAGAAAATTTCGGCGCGTTTGGGAAAATCCTGACTGTCCAGCCAGATATCCAGATAAAGAGCATTGTCTGCATAGCTGTCATTCACACTGATGCGCAGACTGCCGGCCTCCTGGCAGCAGGTGTTTAAGTAGCCGCTGCGCAAAGAACGCAGCACTGTCCAAGGCGCGGCAACGGGACTGAGTAGTCCGTCAGCCATCAAGCCGAAGGCAAGAGCGGTATCGTCAAAGGTCAGCTTGCCGCCGGCGGCGGAGAGCGTGCCGCTGATGCCGGCAATGGCCTCCGGGGTGGTGACGGAGAATCGGACGTCTCCGGAGGTGTCGGCTTCACAGGTCATAGAAAAGGTGTAAAGTTCGCTGCCATAGTCTGCGGTGATCTGTGCGTCGAACCGGACCGAACTGGTCAGCAGCTTTGCCCGCAGTGCCATAGCCCGGTCTAAGTGGGTTTGTGTGGAAGAACAGCCGGTGAGCGTTATCAGCAGACATAGGAAGACTGCTATGCGTTTCATAGGGATCCCGCCTTATTTCATAAGTCGCGGAAGCGCCTCCAGCATATCCGTGGGCAACATAGCGTACTGCCCTAAGTTTTCAGCACAGACATCTCCCGCTTTTCCGTGAAGCCACGCGCCACAGGCGGCGGCGGTCAGCGGGGAGATCCCTTGCCCCACAAGGGCAGTGATGATGCCGGCAAGAACATCGCCGCTACCGCCTACAGCCATACCGGGATTGCCGGTTTGGTTGACATAACACGAAATTCCGTCGGTGATGACAGTTTCCTGTCCTTTGAGCAGCAGGATGCAGTTGAAATCCAGTGCAGCGGTGACCGCCGCACGGACTCGGTCTTTAGAGTCGTAACCCAGTCGGGCGAATTCTCCCGGGTGGGGAGTCAGAATGGTGCTGTGGAGCCTTTCGCGCAGTATATCCTTATGCGCGGAAAGGACATTTATGCCGTCCGCGTCTACAATTACGGGGCATTGCGCCATAGCAAGCACAGTTTTTGTCACCGCTTGTGTACCAGGCGACTGGCCCAGTCCACAGCCGATCAGCACGGCATCCATTTGAGGCAGGCGGGAGAGAATTTCCGGTAAAGCGGCTTCGCAAAGCATACCGTTTTGCTCCGGCAACGGGAAAACGATGGGCTCGGTCAGTTTGACTGCCTCGATGGCATAGATACTTTCCGGGACTCCCAAATACACAAGACCGGCACCGCTGCGCAAAGCACCCATAGCGGCAAGCGCCGCCGCACCGGTATAACCCCGGCTGCCGCACAACAGAAGAATACGGCCGAAATCCCCTTTGTGCGCATCCGGTTTGCGGTTTGGCAAGCAGCGTAGCACCTGGGCGTGGTTTAAATTCAAAATCTGCAAAATACCACCTCATTTCTATGCTTTATGGTAGCACAGATCCAATTCTTCGTCAATGCAGCAAGCAATATAGATTGCTACACCGCCTGCGCTTCCCGTAATGACAGAAAAGCCGCCCAGCGGAAGAGTCCGTTGGGCGGAAATATTATGAGAAAAAGTGATTATAAATCGTATGGGCGTTGATGAAATGGTCTTCCCGGTTTGTACAGCCAAAGACACCGATGATGGTGATATCGTCGCCGGTGATAAAAGCGGAGACCAGGCAGCGACCGGCGGCGCTGGTGTTGCCGGTTTTCAGACCGATGGCAGTGGGTATGTAATAGCCCCGCTCCGGATCTACCAGATAGTTGGTGTTGAACCAGTCCAGCTGTCTGCCTGCGGCAGTGGTCGTAGAATAAGTGGGGGTGGAAAAAATCTTGCGCAGCAGCGGATCTTCCAGGCACAGGCGGGTGATGGTGACGATATCTGCAAGGCAGGTATGGTGAGCCTTATCGTGATAGCCGTCAGCAGTGACGAAATAGGAGTTTACCAAACCAATGGAAGGTCCTTTTTCGTTCATATCTGCCACAAAGACCGCCATTGCATTTTCTTCTGACAAAGCGGAATTGCCGCTGATAACCCGGCCCGCTTCTACAGCGAGAACCCGGGCGGCATCGCCGCCACTGCGCATCAGCATTCCGTGCAGCAGGTCCGATACGGAGATCACATCTCCTTCTTCCAGTCCCGCAAAGGAGGAATCGTAAGGCACTGTTTTGATAATGGAGCCCACAGTGACCATTTGGTCCGGTTCCAGATACTGCAGGATCATATAGGCAGAAAACAGTTTGGTGATGCTGGCGGGGTACAGATCTGCCTCCAAGTCACCTTTGAGATAGGTGTAAGCCTTCAAATTATAGCTGTAGGCGAAGGCGGTTTTAGCGGTGACGCCGGAAATGTTGGTTTCCAAGGGCGGCATAGTGGGCGTAACAGTGGTAGGCGGTACTGTAGTGGCAGTAGGCGGAACGGTATCTTCTGTGGTGGAAGGAACAGAGGTTGTTTCTGCGGGGAGCGTTGTTTGCTGAGGCTGCGTAGTGGTGGGCAGGGAGGTGCCTCTGCCGTCAGAAGGATCTTTCTTAACAACGAAAAGCATCACAAGCAGCAGGACGCAAAGGACTGCGGCAAGGATACAGGCTAATTTTTTCATAGGTACAGCCCTTTCCGGCAAATTTGTATCTATTATAAGAAAGGGAATCGGTAAAGTCAATATTTGACTGAGGGATTCAGACTGCAATATTTTTCGGGTTGCCTTTTTGAGGGCAACTCTTTTTTACTTTTGGGTCACAGGTGAAAGGGAGGCGCGAAATGGAACAGAAGAATGGACAATCAACACTGAAAGAGCGGATCCGCAGCGGCAAGCTTAAGCGGGAAGATGTGGCCCGGCGGCTGGCGGAGCTGGCCTTCGGCAAGGTCAACGATTGCGTCAAATTGGTGCTGGATGGGGATGTTTCTGTGGAGAAGCTGGATCTGAGCCTGCTTTCGGAGGTCAAGCGCAACGACAAGGGAACTGTGGAGGTGCGGCTGGTGGATCGGCTGAAGGCTCTGGAGCAGCTGGCGCTGATGGCGGTGGAGGACGGCACAGATTTGGAGTCATTTTTGCAGGCACTGCAGGGAAATGAGGGAAAATCTTGAGCTACCGGGCGTTTTCCGAAAAACAGCGGCGGGTGCTGACTTGGTGGATGGACTCCAGTTCGGACAGGGAAAAGGAAGCAATCGTCTGCGATGGCGCGGTGCGGTCGGGAAAGACCCTTGCTATGGGCCTGTCCTTCTTTTTGTGGGCAATGGTCAGTTTTGATGGAAAGCGGTTCGGTGTTTGCGGAAAGACGATTGCATCCCTGCGGCGCAATGTCCTTTCCGAGATCCTGCCGCGGTTGGAGGCGTTGGGAGCTACATTCCGGGAAAAGCGGACGGAAAATGTGGTTACGGTGCGATTCAAGGGACACCAGAATCAATTTTACATTTTTGGCGGGCGGGATGAAAGCTCCGCCAGCTTGATTCAGGGCATCACCTTTGCAGGCGTTTTGTTGGACGAGGTGGCACTGATGCCCCGGTCATTTGTGGAGCAGGCCTGTGCCCGGTGCTCTGTGGCAGGGAGTCGGCTGTGGTTTAACTGCAATCCGGCGGGGCCGGAGCATTGGTTTTACAAAACCTGGATTTTAGGAGCGGAAGAACGAAAATGCCTGCGGCTGCGGTTTACGATGGCGGACAATCCTTCCCTGACGGAGGCTATCCGGCAGCGGTATCAGAGACTGTACACCGGCGTTTTTTATCAGCGGTTTATTTTAGGGCAATGGGTACAGGCGGAGGGTAGAGTCTACGATTTTTTTACGGCGGATATGGTGCGGCCGGTGCCCTCAGGGGAATTCGAAAAATGGTACATTTCCTGCGATTACGGTACAGTCAACCCCACTTCGATGGGCCTTTGGGGACTGCAAGGGGGTGTTTGGTACCGGGTAAAGGAATTCTACTTCAATTCACGGGAGAAGATGCGCCAGATGACCGATGAGGAATATGCTGCCGCGCTGGCAGCTTTGGCGGGACAGCGGCAAATCACGGCGGTGATCGTCGATCCTTCTGCTGCCAGCTTTATTGAAGTTCTGCGGCGCAGAGGCTGGCGGGTACAAAAGGCGGACAACGATGTGCTTTCCGGTATCCGGCAGACCTCGGATCATTTAAAAGAGGGGAAAATCGTCATCTGCCAGGGCTGCGATGACTGCCTGCGGGAGATGGATGCCTATGTTTGGGACTTGAGCAGCGGAACGAAAGATCGGGTAAAAAAAGAAAACGACCACGCTATGGACGATATGCGGTATTTCGTTTCCACTGTTTTGGGACAGCGGACGGGAGGATTTGCTGCCTGCACGGTGGTGCGGAGGCGGTCGTACAATGGGCAATAAACTGAAATTGAAAAAGGAGCGAGGAACATGAAACGAAAACGCAAGGAGCAGTCGGCGGCGGCTTCCGCCTGCCAGCTGCGGATGGGAAACACCCATCCTTTCGGTCTGCTGCGGGGTTTTACGCCCCTGGGCGGCGGGGAGGATCGGGTGTATCGGCAACTGCGGGAGGCAATCCCGGTTTTGGATGCGGCAGTTGGGAAACTGGTGCGTCTTTCCGGCGGATTTGCTGTGAAGTGCCGCAGCGCAGAGGCCCAAAATCGGCTGGAGGCTTTTTTGGAAACAGTACCCAGCGGCCATGGGCAGGTGGGCATCAATAGCTTCCTGTCTTGCTACATAGACAGCCTGCTGACATATGGCAGGGCTGTGGGTGAACTGGTAGTGGGCGGCGGCAAGCTTCAGGCAGTATGCTGGGGCGATGTGACAGCGCTGCAGGCGGTGGAAGGAGACAATCCTCTGGATGTGGTGCTATGGGGGCCTGACCGCTATGGGCATATGCGGCCGCTGCCGTATCAGCAGCTTTTGCTGTTTACAACACTGAATCCGGAGCCGGCCCATCCTTACGGTGTGAGTCTGCTGCGGGGCATGCCCTTTATGGGAGATATTCTGATGAAGATCTACACTGCCATCGGCACCAATTGGGAGCGGGCAGGCAATGTGCGCTACAGCGTGATCTGCAAGGGTGGAGAGAATATGGATCCGGTCGCGGTGCAGGAACGGGGCAAACAGATGGCGGCAGAATGGTCCAAGGCTATGGAGGACGGCAAAAACGGCACAGTGCGGGACTTCGTGGCGGTAGGAGATGTTCAGATCAAGGTCATCGGCGGCGAAGCGCCAATTTTGGATTCCCAGGTGCCGGTGCGGCAGATCCTGGAGCAGCTGGTGGCAAAAACCGGGCTGCCGCCCTTCCTGCTGGGGTTGAATTGGAGCACCACGGAACGTATGAGCACCCAGCAGGCGGATCTGCTGACTTCGGAGCTGTGGGCGCTGCGCCGGGCGGTGGAGCCGGCGCTGAAGAAAGTTTGTAAGACCTATCTGGCTCTGGAGGGGCTGGATGACAAGGTACAGATCCTTTGGAATGATATCAGCTTGCAGGATATCACCGAAGAGGCAAAAGCAGAGTTATACCGGGCGCAGGCAGCAAAAGCAAGAGCGGATGCGGGCTTGCCTGCTGATGGGGAAAACTAAGGAGGTAAAGGATATGGAAATCAAGAAGGAAACAGAGGTTTTGAGCAGTGGAGTGCCGACTGCGGTGCAGCTGGAGGCCATCAATGCTCAGACAAAAGCGAAAATGACCGGGGAGCAGGTTTATGTATTCTCTCTGCGGCTGTGTGACGATCAGGTGGATCGGGACGGAGAGCGGTTCGATACCGCGGCGTTGCCTGCTTTGGCAAAGATGTTCATTGGAAAGACCGGCATTGTTGACCACAAATGGAGCAGCGATTCTCAGATCGCCAGAATCTTTGAGACCCAGGTGGTAACAGAAAACGGCGTCAGCTACATCAAGGCGTGGGCGTACATTCGCAGGGGCGGTCACGCCGACGAGGTCATTGCTGACATTGAAGCAGGGATCAAGAAGGAAGTTAGCGTAGGCTGCGCGATGGGCAGGGCTGTCTGTTCCGTTTGCGGTGGAGAATATGGCGTTTGCGGGCATATGAAGGGCGAATGCTACGACGGTCAGGTTTGCTGTGCCATTTTGAAAGAGCCTGTGGATGCCTATGAGTTTTCCTTTGTGGCAGTGCCTGCGCAACGTTCTGCCGGGGTGCTGAAGGGAATGGGCGGCGGCAACCGCAGCTTGAAGGAACTGGCGGATGCGTTCGGTGCCCAGAGCGAGTACCGCGATCTTTTCAAGCAGGCACAGTTGGGCAAGCTTTATGAAAAGCAGGTTCGGGATGAGGTGGTACGGCTGTGCCTGGTTTTGGAACTGGGAATGGAAGAACCGTTACTGCGGGTGATCACGGAAAAGCTGGGCGCGCAGGAGCTTCTGCAGATGAGAGAGGCACTGCAGGATCGGTACTGCAAATATCTGCCTATGGAAGGGCAGTTGCTGGGCACTACACAGCAGGAAAAGGATTTGGACAGCGATTATTTGATTTAAGACGGGAAAAGATTGTTTGGCGCACAAAAAGAAGTGTCATTACGGGGAGGGGCATAACCCCGACGCGGTGATAAAAGGAAAGTCTTGTTTACATTGTGCTATAAACGATTATTTACACAAATAAGGGTTTTACCGGGGAACCGGAAACTATATTATACTTTTTAGGAGGAAATCAAAATGGGTTACGACAATCTGAAATTGGAAAAGGGTATGTACCGCCACGCGGGTATGAATTTTACCCAGGTATTGGAGTCTTTGGACCCCAGTGAAAACTACCGGGGCACGGCGCTGGAGGGAACTGATGCATTTCAGCGCCAGCTGAAGCGGTTTGGCATCCGGGTCAAGGGCGCTGGATCTTCTGTGGTGGAAAAGTTCTTCAGCACCAGCGATTCTGCCGTACTGTTCCCGGAGTACATCGCACGCACTGTTCGGCAGGGTATGGAGCAGGATGATATTCTGCCTGCCATTACCGCTACCACTACGGTGATCGACTCTATGGACTACCGCTCTATCTACTCCAATCCCACCGATGCGGACAAGGAGCTGAAGGATGTGGCTGAGGGTGCTGAGATCCCCACCACTGAAGTCAAAACTAAGGATCATCTGGTGAGCCTGACCAAACGGGGCAGAATGCTGGTGGCTTCCTATGAAGCGCTGCGTTTCCAAAAGCTGGATCTGTTCAGCGTGATGCTGCGGCAGATCGGTGCTTACATTCAGAAACAGCAGGTGGCTGACGCGGTCAATGTGCTGATCAACGGCGACGGCAACGACAACGCTGCCATTCAGTACACCGTTGGCACTTCTCCCATCTCCGGAACAGCAGGCAGCCTGGGTTACGAGCAGCTGGTGGAGTTCTGGGGCAAGTTCGATCCTTACACGATGAACACCATTCTCTGCTCCACCGGAACGATGACTGACATTCTGAAGATCCCCGAATTGCAGAATCCCCTCACCGGCCTGAATTTCCAGGGTACCGGCAAGGTAGGCACGCCTTTGGGCGCAAGTCTGCACAGAACTTCTGCCGTTGCTGATGGCGTGATTATCGGTCTGGACAAGCATTACGCACTGGAGCTGGTGAAAGCCGGTGATGTGATGGTGGAATACGATAAGCTCATCGACCGTCAGCTGGAGCGGGCTGCTATTACTTCTATTTCCGGTTTTGGCAAGATCTGTGACGGCGCGTCTGTGGTGCTGAATGTATGACGCTGACAGAACAGATCTATGCCCAAACGCTGCTTCTGACCCGGGATTTGCAGGACGGAGATGAGGCTATGCTGGAGATCCTCTGCCGCGGGGCGGAGGTGGCATTAACAGCAAAGCTGCGGGATGGCGTCACCCCGGAGGATTGCAAAGCGGATTTTGTGGCGGCGGCCAGTCTGTACGCCCTGGCGGCGCTGGCAGATATGGACGATCTGAACCAAATGGAACAGATCAGCGCCGGTGATCTGACGCTGCGGCGTGGGAGCAAGGATGCGGCAAGCTGCTGCCTGCGGTATCAGGCGGAGCTGCTGATGATGCCATATGTGAAGGATGGATTCGCGTTCGTGGGGGTGTAATATGGTCTGCACGATGGAAAAGATCCTCAGCCGGTACGGCAGCTTGATCAGTCTGATCCGGACCAATGAAACGGTGCAATTCCGGGGCTTTTTGCAGCCCTTCCGATCCAAAAGTCAGCGCGCCGCGCAGGTGGAGCAAACGCCTTTGGGCAAGGCGGTGGCAGGACAGTATGTCCTGCTCGCGCCACCATCTGCCGGGGTTTGCAAGGGAGATACCGTTGGCATTAATGACCGGAAATTTACGGTTAGAAGGCTCGAACAGGTGATGGTAACGGATACGGTAGCCTACTGCTGGGGGCTGTGCGTGGAAAAAGGCGGTGACGATATTTGGGGATACTGAGTAATGTTGTTCGGATTCTCGACGATGCCCAGATCCGGACAGAACGGGCTTATAGCGGAACGAACTGGGTGGAGATCACCGATGTTGTGGCGGCAGTGCAGCTGCAAGCAATGGATGATACATCGGCCTCTGTGCTGGTCAATGTTATGTCTCCCGCTGAATTTGGTGCGGCAACCTGCGAAAATGCGGCGATCCGTATCCGTCAGATCCTTCAGGAGGAAGGCGCCAGCTGTAAGGTAGGTGAAATTGCGTATTTTGCGAACGTGGAGACATTCTGTTCCCCGATAACGGCAAAATTTACGGGCGTGGAGAAAGATGATATTTGGGTTTCTGTCAACAATTCACAGACCTATGCTTTCTCTGTTACTATGGGTGGCGTCCGGCGTAACTATGCTGTATCTTTCACAGCCCGCAGAGCTACCGATACATCGGTTACGGATATTGCCAGTGCGGTTTGGGAATTTACGCTGGAAGAGCTGTTCCCGCTGGATACAACAGAGGAAGCGGCACCAAGCGGAACCTTTACCATCATCACCGCGCGCCCGGGACGGACGGAAACCTATACGAGTTGTGTTCTGACGGAGCAAAAGCGAATCCTTACGGAAGAGGGATTGCGGCATATCCGCAGCGGAACTGCCGGTGGAATGACAGCCAGCTGACGGAACAAAAGGAAGGCTCCCCTTGCCGGGGAGCCTTTTTTGCGTTTATATGGACTTGTTTTCGTTGAGAATATCGGCGATGGTGATGCCTTCAAAAAAATCATCGATCATTTGGTCCAGTCTGTCCCACATCGGTTTTGTCCGGCAGCATTCACTGCGGGCACAGGCAGAAGGGCCCTGACTGGTGCAGGACACGGCTGCGAGGGAACCTTCTGTCAGCTTTAAGATGCTGCCGATGGTGTAGCTCTCAGGCTTGCGATTTAAACGGTAACCGCCGCCCTTGCCGTGCACTGCATCTACAAAACCGGCCTTAGACAGGACAGCCATAATGGATTCCAAATATTTTTGGGATATATTCTCCAATTCTGCGATCTCCTTCAGGGGAACATATTCCTGTTGGCCTCGCTGGGCAAGGTAGACCATAACACGCAGGGCGTATCGCCCTTTTGTTGATACGATCATAGCTTACTCGCAGTGGGGACAATGCTCACAGTCGGGGAACTGGTGCTTGTCGTAGGGAATATGATTCTTGTCGAAGTAGTCTTTCAATGCGTTTTTGATGGCTTCCTCCGCCAGAACAGAGCAGTGCAACTTATGGGCAGGCAGACCGTCCAGCGCTTCGGCAACGGCTTTGTTAGTCAGCGCCATAGCTTCGTGAATGGATTTACCCAGGATCATCTCTGTGGCCATAGAGGAAGAGGCAATAGCGCTGCCGCAGCCAAAGGTTTCAAATTTTACATCTACAATGGTTTCATTCTCAATCTTCAGGTAGATCTTCATAATGTCGCCGCACTTGGCGTTGCCAACCTCGCCTACGCCGTCTGCGTTTTCAATAACGCCCACATTCCGGGGATGCATAAAGTGGTCCATAACTTTTTCACTGTAAAGTGCCATAATGCTTTCTCCTTTTACAAAATATACTCTCTTTTGCCGGTCTGCAGATCCCGCCAAACGGGGCTCATATTCCGCAGGTATGCCACCACTTCGGGGACGACGGCAAGAATGTGATCCATTTCTTCTTCTGTGTTGTATTCGCTGAGGCTGAGGCGCAAGCTGCCGTGGGCAACATCATGGACTCTGCCAATGGCCAGCAGCACGTGGCTGGGATCCAGGCTGCCGGAGGTGCAGGCAGAACCGGAGGACGCCTGAACGCCCTTCATATCCAAAAGAAGCAGCAGGCTTTCGCCTTCGATACCTTCGAAGCAGAAGCTGACATTGCCGGGAAGGCGGTTAATGGGATCGCCATTGAGGGCACAATGGGGAATTTGGGAAAGACCGGAGATCAGCTTGTCCCGCAGGGCGGTAACTTTTTTTGTGTTGGCCTCCAGATTGGCAATCGCCTCTTCCAAGGCGGCTACCATACCGCAGATGCCGGGCAAATTCTCTGTGCCGGCACGCTTGCCCCGCTCCTGCGCACCGCCCTCGATCACGTTGGTCAACATCAGACCTCGGCGGCAGTACAGGGCACCAACGCCCTTAGGGCCGTGAAATTTGTGACCGGAAAGGCTCAGCATATCGATGTTCTCTTTTTTGACATCAATGTGCAGGTGGCCAACTGCCTGCACCGCATCGGTGTGGAAAACGACACCGGCTTCCTTACAGACAGCGCCGATCTCAGAAATAGGCAGGATAGAGCCGATCTCGTTATTGGCGTACATACAGGTCACCAGGCAGGTATCTTCCCGGATGGCATCTTTGACCTGCTGGGCGGTGACATTGTGATTGTTTTTTACATCCAAATAAGTGACAGAAAAACCCTCTTTTTCCAACCGTTTCAGCGTGTGCAGTACAGCGTGATGCTCAAAGGCGGTGGAAATGATGTGCATTTTTCCTTTGCGCTGGCCCAAACGGGCGGCGGAAACAATGGCTTGATTATCTGCTTCGCTGCCGCCGGAGGTAAAATAAATTTCCCGGGGCTCACAGCCGAGAATGGCAGCGATCCGGGCGCGGGCATTTTCCAGCGCTTCTTTGGCTTCCTGGCCAACGGAATGAAGACTGGATGGATTGCCATAAAGACTGTGAAAACAGGGAAGCATCGCGTTGAGTGCCGTTTCGCTCATTTTCGTTGTGGCGGCGTTGTCGGCATACACTTGTATCATAAACAGGACTCCTTTATTTACCTAGTAATCTTCTAGGTAATGTTAGCATTATCTACCTACTTTGTCAATGGGTAAATAGCATTTATATAAAAAACAACTTCCAGCTTCTCCCTGTTTTTTCGACTTTTTCAGCGGTTACGGCGGCGACGAGCTTGGCATATTAAGAGAGCAGACCAAAAGGAGGGAGAAAAAATGAAAAAGATCATCAAACAAATCATATATGCGGCGCTGTGTATTTGCATATTACCGTTTTCCGTGGACGGGGTGGAAAATCTGATTCCCGTGGGAGAAGTTGTGGGGCTGGAATTACGGGATGGCACGGTCACAGTGGCGGCCTTTGACGAAGAGCTTGGCGATTTGTGTAAAAGCGCCGGAATACAGATCGGGGATGTGATCAGCCGCATCGATACCACAGATATATGTTGTGCTGACGATATCCGCGTTGCGCTGGAGCGATCCCACGGCAGTGTTCGTGTGCATATCGCCCGGGATGGGAAGGAAAAAACGCTCCAGATCCAGCCGGTGATCACCAGTGACGGACCGAAATTGGGCCTATATTTACGGCAGGGCGTCACCGGCGTGGGAACGGTTACCTGGTATGATGCCCAAAGCGGGCAGTTTGCGACCCTGGGTCACGGCGTCAACAACGGCAAAGGGAAACTTTTGGAAATGACGGAAGGAAAAGCTTATGATGCCCGGGTGCAGACAGTGCGAAAGGGCGTGGCGGGAGAACCGGGGCAGCTGATGGGCGCAGTGGAGCGTTCTGAGCCTGTGGGCGATCTGACGGCCAACACAGCACAGGGCGTGTTCGGTATCAGCAAGCAGGGTTGGAAGGGTTCACAGATGGCGGTGGCGGCACCGTCGGAGATCAAAACCGGCGCAGCCACCATTTTGTCGACGGTTTCCGGTAATCAGGTACAGGAATATTCTGTGGAAATCCTGAAGATTTATCCAAAATCCCGGCAGGCGGGCAGAAATCTGCTGATCCACGTGACAGATCCGGCGCTTTTGGAAGCCACCGGCGGTATCGTGCAGGGAATGAGCGGTTCTCCGATCATTCAAAACGGAAAGCTCATCGGTGCCGTGACCCATGTGCTGGTCAACGATCCCACCACCGGCTACGGTATCTTCATTGAAAATATGCTGGATGCCGCGGCGTAAAGCGGCCGAATATCCATCCGTAAAACAACACCCCTGGCCGAAAAGCCAGGGGTGTAAGAGCAATTAGATGGCGGTGATGGGAAAACCGGCAGCGGTGTGTGCTGCGATCAGCTCGTCGCACAAAGCCACAATCTCATCTGTGGAAAGCTGTGCGCCGGTGTGGGGATCCATCATAGCAGCCTGATAGATCAGGTCCCGCTTGCCGGTATGTGCGGCTTCGATGGTCAGCAGCTGGGGATAGATGTTGCTGGCGTTCATTGCTGCAAGCTGCAGGGGCAGATCACCGACATAGCAAGGCGTGATGCCCTTGGCATCCACCAGGCAGGGTACTTCCACGCAGGCTTGCTGGGGCAGGTTGGTGATCAGACCATTGTTGACCACGTTACCGCCAATGGTGTAAGGTGTATCGGTAACGATGGCTTCCATAATGTGGGAGGCGTATTCCCTGGAGCGGGTGTGCGCCAGTGCCTCACCGGAGAGCAGGCTGTCCCGCCGCTTTTCCCAATCGTTGATCTGATTGATACAGCGCCGGGGATACTCATCCAGCGGAATGTTGAATTTTTCAATCAGATCATTGCGACCGGCTTTGATGTAGAAAGGATTGTACTCTGCGTTGTGCTCGCTGGATTCGGTGCAGTAATAGCCCAGCTTATCGATATAATCAAAACGGACCATATCGTTATGCTTTTCCTGGGCGTTTTTCTTCTTTGCCAATTCCCGTACCTGGGCGTACAGGTCGTTGCCTTTTCTGTCTGTCAGCTTCAGGAGCCAAGCCATATGATTGATGCCGGCAATGTGGGCAATGTGATCATCTACATATTGCGCCATACCCAGCGACTCCAGCAGATGCGGCGCACATACCTGAACACTGTGGCAAAGACCAATGGCTTTTACGCCCGTGTAGCGCAGGACATAGCCTGTCAGCATCGCCATAGGATTGGCGTAGTTCAGCAACCAGGCATCCGGGCAAACTTCCTCCATATCCCGAGCGAAGTCCCGCAGCACAGGAATGGTCCGCAGGGCGCGGAAAATGCCGCCAATGCCCAGCGTGTCGCCGATGGTCTGGCGCAGACCAAACTTTTTTGGGATCTCAAAGTCGATCACGGTACAAGGCGCATAACCGCCCACCTGGATTGCGCAGATCACAAAATTTGCGCCCCGCAGAGCTTCCTTTCGGTTTTCTGTTCCCAGATAGGTGCGCACTTTTGCCTGTGCGTGATTGATGCTGTTGTTCATAGCGGTCACGACCAAACGGGATTCCTCCAGCCGCTGGGCGTCTATGTCGTACAGGGCAAACTCTGCATCGTGCAGAGCGGGGGAAAGCATCGTGTCACCTAATACATTTTTTACAAACACGGTACTACCCGCACCCATAAATGTAATTTTCATAGAAGAACATCCTTTCTTTTTGGCGTATCTGTAATTTTATCATAACATATTTGCAACAAAAAGGAATTGTATTAGGTAACCATACTATGGTATAATGTAACTATTCTAACAGGAGGTGACTGCGATGATCTCAAAGCATCTGCTTTTGACAAACCGAAAGCTGAAAGATCTCAACCCTCTCATTGCGGGGGAGGAGACTTGTGCGCCAGGACACAGCTTTGGCCCGGCTGTTCGGCAATATACGCTGATCCATTATGTGTTCCGGGGAAAGGGAACGCTGTATGCCCGTGGCGGCATACATCCGGTCCAAGCCGGGCAGGCTTTTGTGATACTGCCGGAAGAGGTGACTACATACACAGCGGATCTGCAAGAGCCTTGGCATTATTGTTGGATCGGCTTTGACGGAGACCTTGCTGCCCGGTTTGGTGAGCTGCCGCCGGTGCTTACCCTGCCGGAAACTCTTTTTGGCAGGATGCGGCATTTGTCTGCCCAGCCATCTGCAATGGAGTACCTGCTGGCGGGGGATCTGTTTTCGCTTTATGCCTACCTGTTTGCAGATAGCCAAAGGGGATGTCCTCACGTGCGGCGGGTGGAAAACTACATCCGATCCAACTATATGCATACCATCCGGGTGGAGAGGATCGCGGCAGAACTGAACCTGGACCGGCGGTATCTTTCCCGCCTATTCAAGGAAAAAACCGGATCATCCATTCAGGAGTATTTGATCCGGGTGCGGTTGGAGGAGGCCGAGCGATTGCTGCTAAGGGGATGCAGCGTTAAGGAGGCGGCCCATCTGGCGGGATATGAGGACGTGTCCAATTTTTCCAAGATGTTTAAGAAGCGAACCGGCAGAAGCCCCGCCGCTATGGCGCGGGAATAAACCGGAGCAAAGCGTTTTTTGTAAGAAGCTTTTTCTTGCAATTACAGCGATTTATGTTATGATGAAAGAAAAAAGGAGGTCTTCTTATGGCAAAAGAACAGTTATCGGCTGCCCTGTCTGCCAGAATGGAGCAGGAAAAGGCCGACAGAACCTATATCGACCGTTCGTTTCCGGATCAGATGGCGATTCGCCGCTATGGCAACTTAAAGCCAACATCTGTTTGGCGTCCCAAATTCGCCAAGGATATCGACCGGATTATGTACAGCCCCTTTTATAACCGATATACAGACAAAACCCAGGTGTTTTCTCTGATCAAAAACGACGATATCACCCGCCGAAGTCTGCACGTACAGCTGGTGTCCCGGATCGCCCGCACCATCGGCAGGGCGCTGAATCTGAATTTGGATCTGATCGAAGCCATTGCGCTGGGTCACGATATCGGTCATACACCCTTTGCCCATTGCGGCGAAGTGTTTTTGAACGAGCTGTATCACAAGCATACCGGTCGGTTCTTTAACCACAATATCCATTCCGTCCGGGTGCTGGATCAGATATTCCCCTTGAATCTGACGCTGCAGACCCTGTCCGGCATTGCCGGCCACAACGGCGAGATCGAGCTTTCAGAGTATCATCCGGTGCCGATGGACAGCTTTGAGGAGTTCGAGGCGGAGTTGGAAAAGTGCTACACCATTCCCGGCTATTCCAATAAGATCCAGCCGTCTACTCTGGAAGGCAATGTGGTCCGTATTTCCGATATCATTGCCTACCTGGGCAAGGACCGGCAAGATGCCACCAGTATTCAGATGTTGGAGGAAAACGCGTTTTCCACCTCGGTTATCGGCAGCGTGAATGCGGAGATCATCAATAACTTGGTGGTTAACATCATCGAAAACAGCTACGGAAAGCCCTATATCAAGCTGGACGATGTTCATTTCCAGGCGGTTCAGTCCTACAAGCGGGAGAATTACGCTATCATCTATGCCAACGAACCGGGCAGAGCCATTCTCAACCGGGTCGTAGAGCCGATGATGCAGGAGATATACGAGCAGCTGCTGGAGGATTTGCTGCAGCGCAAGGAGAATTCTCCTGTCTTCCGGCATCACATAGATTATGTAAACCAAACCAGATATCCCCGGACAGAACCCTACGGAAAGACCGAGCCCAACCAGATCGTTGTGGATTACATCGCCAGCATGACCGATGATTACCTGATTGACCTGCACCGCTATCTGTTCCCGGACAGCAACTACTATGTGGAGTATACCGGCTATTTCAACGATCTTTACGCCCAGCGCAGCCGTCTGGAAGGGCAGCTGGGACTGGAAGATTAAACCGACTTGTCATTGTGAAGAGCGAAGCAGCGTGGCCAGCGGAGAAATTGTATATAAGCAACCGGCAGACCATATTGGCCTGCCGGCTTTCTTGTATTTGTGGGTCTGGGCAACTGCCCAGCTATCTGCATCCGGTGGGCAACTGCATACTCTGCTTTGCATATGCGCTTATCGCCACTCCAAACATACAGAAAACTCCGCAGAATGGCAATGCAGTCTGCGGAGTTTATCATTTTTCATTAAGAACAGGTCGCAAACGTCCGTGCTCTTTTTTGTAATGAAAGATCAGTCCAGAATGGCACCCTTTTCCAGCAGGGATTTCTGCAGTTCGGGGATGTTCACGTTGCCCACCAAAACATCTGCGTTGATGGCCATATTGGCTGCCAGACCGGCTGCCTGACCCATTGCCATAGCACAGGGCATACACCGCAGACCGCCGGCTGCCTGAGATTGGCAGGAGATGGTCTTGCCAGCTACCAGCAGATTGTCGCAGCCCTTGGGAACCAGGCTGCGGTAAGGCACATAGTAAGCCTCAGCGATCTCGATCTTGAAGTTGCCGACAACATCGGGGGTTCTGCCGTGGATATCCATACCGAAGCCATAGGCCGCGATGCGGTCTTCAAACTTGGTGCCGTGCATAATGTCTTCGGTGGTGATGGTGTACTGGCCTTCAATGTGACGGTTTTCCCGGACACCCAGAACAGAAGCTACCTGTCCGATGTAAGCATTTTCGAAGCCGGGAGTCTTATCGTGGAGCACATGGTATGCGTCCAGAACCTGGCGGCGGGCTTCCCGATGAGCGGCGCTCATACAGCGGGAGTCGGAGGAGTCCACATTATAAACGTGGTAGTGATTGACGGTGTACTGACCCTTTTGAGGGGTGCGGTAAGCCTTCACAGGGCGTTCGGGGCGCTGACCGAAGGCGTTGTAAGCTTCGTCATCCACATTTTCCATCATAAACATCAAAGTGCCGGGCTGGGGAATACCGGTGCCCTCTTCACCCTTCCAGGAGCCCACGCCGGCGGCGGCAGCCACATTGGCGGTGCCGGTGCAGTCGATGTAGACCTTTGCTTCCACACTCTTCAGTCCCTCCAGGCAGGAAAGAATCACGCTCTGGATCTTACCGTTTTCCACCAGGCAGTCAGCGAAGCGGGCGTACAGCAGCACTTCTGCGCCTGCCTCTTCCAGCAGAGAGTCCAGCTCGATCTGCAGCATAAAGGGGTCAAAGGGTGCTACGTGGCGGTGATACTTTTCGATAAAGGAGGTATAAAGGCTGGGTGCTTCTGCCTCGTCGGGAGAGATTGCGGCGCCCTTCTTTTCCAGGCGGGCCACGATCTCCCGGTACAGACCGCCAACCAGAGGACGGTCACCGTCACGGTCGTAGTTGGTCATAAAAGGAGCTACCAGACCGGTAGTAGCCATACCGCCCAGCATACCGGTGGCTTCCACCAGCAGGACCTTGGAGCCGGAGCGGGCTGCCTGTGTTGCGGCGCAGACGCCGGCGGGGCCGCCGCCGAGAACGACCACATCATAGCTGCCGAGGGAAGGGATCTGCTTCTGGTAAGATACGGAATTGCCCATTTGAATTGCCTCCTAAAGCTTCATTTTGTATTTTGGTTTCAGTCTGTTTTTATTTTACAAATTTGTATTTATACAATCAATCCAATATAATAAAATGATTTTTATAAAATACAGCAAACTATCCCTTTGCCCGGAGCTGCCAGAACGCCACAGCGCTGGCGGCGGCAACATTCAAAGAATCCACCCCGTGGTACATAGGGATCTTCACCGTGTAGTCACAAGCAGCGATGGTGCTATCGGAAAGACCGTCCCCTTCCGTGCCGAGGACCACTGCCAGTTTCTCTTCGCTTAAAAGCCGGGGATCGTCGATGGAAAGAGAGTCATCCTTCAGGGCCATAGCCGCGGTTTTGAAGCCGAGGGCCTGAAGCAGTTGCGTCCAATCGCAGTCTTTGGGAAAATAGGTCCAGGGAACCTGAAAAACCGTGCCCATACTCACTCTTGCGCTGCGGCGGTACAGAGGATTGGTGCATTCTGCTGTCAGCAGCACAGCGTCCATACCCAAAGCGGCGGCGGAACGGAAGATGGCGCCTAAGTTGGTGGGGTTTTGGATGTTTTCCAGCACAGCGATCCGTCGGGCGCCGGCAAGCACTTCACCCGCGGTTTTTAAGGACGGGCGGCGCATTGCGCAGAGCATACCCCGGGTCAGCTGAAAGCCGGTCAGCTGGGTCAGCACATCCAAAGAAGCGGTGTAAACGGGCACATTACCGCATCGGGCAATGGCCTCAGCCGCTTCTTCGTTGATGTGATTTCGTTCCACTAAAAGGGAAACCGGTTCGCAGCTGGCATCCAGCGCCCGCATAATGACCTTGGGACTTTCGGCAATGAACATTCCCTTTTTCGGTTCATAACGGTTCAGCAGCTGGGCTTCCGTCAGCCGGGCGTAGATATCCAGCTCCGGCGCGGAAAAATCGGTGATTTCTATGAAGTCCATAGATGCGTTCTCCTTGTTTCTTTCTGAAATCATTATAGTAGGTAAGCAGAAAGCTGTCAAATGAAATGGTAAATGATTGCTTAGCGCAGTAAAAAGAAATGTCATTGCGAGGCCTCAGAATGACATCCAGATATGCAGCATTTTGCTGTGAACAATCATTTAGAGAAGAAAGCAGTTTTTTGCAAAGCATCTTGAAAACCTGAGCGAATGGGAATATAATGGAAGTATCAATATTATGGGAGTTATGTGCAATGGAACAAAACAACAAAAAAGCATGGCTGTATCTTTTGCCGGCAATCGTGTTTTTGGGTGTGTTTATGGTGTATCCCCTCATTGATGTGCTGATTTACTCCTTTGAGGAAAGCTTTAATTCTGCATCCCAAACCTACACCGGCATCGGCGGCTTCAACTACTCCTATGTTTTGCACGATCCGTATTTCCTGCAGGCGGTGAAAAACACCTTTATTCTGGTGATCATCACCGTTCCGGTTTCTACAGGACTGGCGCTGCTGATCTCCTTGGGATTGAGCGCGATCAAAAAACTGAGAAAACTGTATCAGACCATTTATTTCCTGCCATATGTAACCAATACTCTGGCAGTTGGCTTGGTGTTTATGGTGCTTTTCAAGCAGACGGCCTATTCCGACGGTCTTGTGAATCTGCTGATCAACTGGTTCGGCGGAACGTCGGTGGACTTTATCGACGGCCCGTACTGGGCAAAGATGCTGGTGCTGTGCATTTATACGGTTTGGGTGGTTTTGCCGTTCAAGATATTGATCCTCACCAGCGCACTGGCTTCGGTGAACGAAACCTACTACCAAGCCGCCAGGATAGACGGCACGTCCAAGGGCCGCGTCTTTTGGCGGATCACACTGCCGATGATCTCTCCAATGATCTTCTATCTGGTTATCACCGGCTTTATCGGCGCGTTTAAAGCCTACTCTGATTCCGTTGCGCTGTTCGGTACAGATCTGAACGCGGCGGAAATGAATACCATCGTTGGCTATATTTACGATATGCTCTATCAAAGCGGCGGCGGATATCCCTCGTATGCATCTGCCGCGGCGATCATTTTGTTTGCCATTGTGCTTACGATCACCTGTATCAACCTGATGGTGAGCAGAAAGCACGTTCACTACTGATGAGGTGGCGGCTATGAAGAAAAACACGATGCAAGGAAAAGAACGGCTGGGGCTGATCCGCCAGCGGTCTGCCAAAACGGTTACCTATATTCTGCTGACCTTTTGGGCGGTGGCGGTGCTGTTTCCTTTCTTTTGGATGCTGTTGACCAGCATTAAGAGCTACAGCGAGTACAGCTCAGAATTCATTCCTAAGTTTTATACCCTGTTTCCCACGCTGGAGAACTACAAGGAGGCATTTTCCGCCGTGCCCTTGGCGGACTATTTCCTCAATACAGTGATCTTCACCCTTGCCACCACGGCTCTGATGCTGTTTGTAACGGTGCTGGCGGCCTTCGCCTTTGCACGGTTGAATTTTAAGGGCAAGAATTTGGTGTTTACCGGATTTTTGGCGCTGATGATGATCCCCTCGGAGCTGGTGATCATCACCAATTTCGTTACCGTTACCAACCTGGACCTGCGCAATACCTTTACCGGTTTGGTGCTTCCCTCGGTAACCTCGGTGTTTTATATCTACCTGCTGAAGGAAAATTTTGCACAGGTGCCGGATGAACTGTACTACGCCGTCAAGGCGGACGGCACTTCGGATCTGAAGTATCTGTTCA
>CAYVSU010000014.1:0-22490 GCA_964454215.1 uncultured Oscillospiraceae bacterium
CTTACAAGGAGGGAAATCCCATGGCTAACGAACAGCGTATGCGTCCCCGTAAGCGTAAGAAGGTTTGTTCCTTCTGCGTCGACAAGGTGACCGTTATTGACTATAAGGACACCGCAAAGCTCCGCCGTTACCTGTCCGAGCGCGGCAAGATCCTGCCCCGCCGTACCACCGGTACCTGCGCAGCTCACCAGCGTGACCTGACCACCGCTATCAAGCGCGCCCGTCAGATCGCTCTGCTGCCCTACGTCGCTGACTAATCAAGCACCTACCCCCGAAGCATAACCGCTTCGGGGGTATTTTTTATTGAAATCAATGCGCAAAAAATCCTCTTGCACCTAAGTCTGCCCTGTGGCATAATAGTAAAAAATATGTGGGAGGTACTCTATGGCCAGACAGTATATCAATCCAAAATTCCCCCATTTTCTTCACGGCGCTGATTACAATCCCGAGCAGTGGATCGCCACGCCGGAAATTTGGGATACCGATATGACCCTGATGCAGGAGGCAAACTGCAATGAGATGTCCGTTGGCATCTTCTCCTGGGCAATGCTGGAGCCCAGAGAGGGAGAGTATGACTTTTCCTTCCTGGACACCATCCTTGACAAGGTCTACGCCGCCGGCGGCAGAGTGGTGCTGGCCACCCCCAGCGGTGCCCGCCCCCGCTGGGTCACAGAAAAGTACCCGGAAGTATTGCGGGTCAACGAATACCACCAGCGCTTTCGCTTCAGCGAGCGCCATAACCATTGCTATACCTCCCCGGTCTACCGGGAAAAAGTTCGGAAAATCAATACGCTTCTGGCAGAGCGCTACGGCAAACACCCTGCCGTATTGGCTTGGCATATTTCCAACGAGTACGGCGGCGAATGCTACTGCGACCTGTGTCAAAACGCTTTCCGGGACTATCTTCGTAAACGCTACCATAACAATATTGATTCTCTGAACCACGCCTGGTGGACCACCTTCTGGAGCCACCGGTATGACAGCTTTGATCAAATCGAGGCTCCCGGCCCTCTGGCCGAAAAATCCATTCACGGCCTTCAGCTGGACTGGCGGCGCTTTGTTTCCCATCAGACCATTGATTTTATGAAGGCAGAGATCGACGCTGTTAAGGCCGTCACTCCCGACCTGCCGGTCACCACCAATATGATGTGGGGCTACTATACATTAAATTACTGGGATTTTGCTCCCTATTTGGATGTGGCTTCCTGGGATGCTTATCCCAGCTGGCACAACAGTTCCCCCCTGGATTGTGCCAGCCAAACCGCTTTTTGGCACGATTTCTTCCGCAGTATGAAGAAAAAGCCTTTTATGCTGATGGAAAGTGTACCAGGTACGGTGAACTGGAAGTCCGTCAATAAGCTGAAGCGGCCCGGTATGGACACGTTGGCATCCCTGCAGGCCGTCGCCCACGGCAGTGACACCGTACAGTACTTCCAGTGGCGCAAAAGCCGGGGCAGCGCAGAAAAATTCCACGGTGCGGTGGTGGACCACGCAGGCACCAGCCAGACCCGCATTTTCCAGGCAGTACAGGAAACCGGTCGGCGGTTGAAGGCCATCGATGAAGTAGTGGGCAGCAATGTCCGTTCCCGGGTGGCCATCGTGTTCGATTGGGAAAACCTGTGGGCGCTGGATGACAGCCAAGGCTTCCAGCGGTATGCCAAAAAGTATTACGAAACCTGCTACGATTATCACAAAGTCCTTTGGGAAAAGGGCATCAACGCAGACATCGTCCGGGCCAGCGGCGACTGGAGCGACTACGATCTGGTGATCGCACCGATGCTGTATATGGTCAGCAACGAGACCGGAGCAAAAATGGAGCAATTTGTCCGCAACGGCGGCCATCTCTACGGAACCTATATGCTGGGTATGGTGGACGATACGGACCTGTGCCATTTAGGCGGATTCCCCGGTGGCGGGCTGAAAGAGGTCTTCGGCATCTGGAACGAAGAGATCGACTCTTTGTATCCCGAGGAGCGTGTCCGGATCTCCGGTGGCTTTGAGGGACAGGACTACTGCGAGCGGGTCCATACCCGGGGCGCAGAGGTAAAAGCGGTTTATGAAAGCGAGTTCTACACCGGGATGCCTGCCTTTACCGCCTATCCCTACGGCAAGGGCAAAGCCTACTATCAAGCCTTCCGGGATACCGGAAGCTTCAAGCGGGCTGTGCTCTCCCAGATTTTGGCAGAACTGGGAATTGAAGGACCAGTTGCTTTGCTGCCGGAAGGTGTCACCGCCCACACCCGACAGGATGATGGCGTAGAATACCTGTTTGTGGAAAACTACAATCCGGATCCTGCCGCAGTGTCTGTAGCTGGCTATACCAACCTGGAAACCGGAGAATCTGTGACCCAGGTAACGATCCCGGGTTACGGGATCCGCATTCTGAAAAAATAAACTGCCATTGATCAGCCCGCCGGGAATCCCGGCGGGCTGATCTTATGTTTCCGTTTTCGCCATAACCAGCTTTTTCAACATCATTACAAAAAGATCGCTCCAGCTTAAGCGCCCCACGCTTTCCTGTGCCACCAACGGCACTTGGGACAAAACCTGCTCTCCCACTTTTACCGTCATTGTCCCCAGCCGCTGCCCCTTGCTTACCGGAGCGGTTACCTGCTCCTGCGTGGTATACTGGATCTGAACCTGATTTTTTTGGCTTTTGTCCACAAGTAGCTGTGATTCTTCCGCAGGAACGGCGTTGACAAAATCCGCTTTCCCCAATTTCACCGGAATGGCAATTTCCTCATTCAGCCGGGCATCCACCAACGCATAGTTGGCAAAGCCATAGTCCAGCAAGCTTTTGCAGGCAGCAAACCGCTCCTGAGAAGTTTCCGCGCCCATCACCACAGCAATGAGTCCCAAACCGTCCCGCTCCGCCGTGGCAGACAGGCAGTAACCCGCCGTGGAGGTAAATCCCGTTTTCAGTCCCGTTGCCCCGGGATAAAACCGCACCAACTTATTGGTGTTGGCAAGGCCGAAGGTACCGTTTCGAATGGTATCCATCCAAATGGTGGTATACTTTTTGATATCCGGGTGATTCTTCATCAGTTCCCGGCTCATCACCGCAATATCGTAAGCGGAAGTCAGATGTTCCTTGGCAGTATCGTCATCATCCAATCCCGTGCAATTGACAAAATGGGTATCCTCCATCCCCAGTTCCTGGGCCCGGCTGTTCATCTGCTCCACAAAAGCCGACTCTGACCCGGCAATATGCTCTGCCATTGCGCAGGCGCAGTCATTGGCAGAGGACACTGCAATGCACTTGAGCATTTCCGATACCGTCATCGTTTCTCCCACTTTCAGATACACCTGACTGCCACCCTTGGCTGCGGCAGTTTCAGAGGTGGTGACTGTATCGTTCCAACCAATACGACCGGAATGGATGGCCTCCATAATCAAAAGCATCGTCATCACCTTGGTAACGCTGGCGGGGGCCAGTTGTTCGTGGGCATTTTTTTCATACAGCACTGTGCCGGTCTGAATATCCATCAGCAGTGCGCTTTTTCCCGCCACATCCAGCTCCACGGCACCGATCCGCACCGGCATCACGGAAAGTAAAATGCAAAGCACCCATAAAATCGTTAAGCGTTTCATAGTCCGTCCCTCCACTTTTTCTGGTGGTACAGACTATGCATCTTGTCCCCGGGGCAGAACAAAAAAGGAGCTGCGCTTGCAGCTCCTCATTTCATAAACTTTTCGATCGCCTGGCACAGATCGTCAATAGACTCCGTGTCCCCTGCCGCCACCGCATCCACCATACAGTGCCGCAGATGGTCCTGCAATATCACTTTGCCCGTATTGTCAATCGCACTGCGGACCGCCGCCAGCTGCACCAATACATCGGCGCAGTCATAGCCTTCCTCCACCATCCGCTTGACCTTTTCCAAATGCCCAATGGCCCGGGCCAGGCGGTTGATCACTGCTTTCTGATTTTCGTGGACATGGCCGTGGGAATGCGCAATGCCGTGGGCATGCATATAGGCGTGGTCATACTCATGATCGTGATGATGGTCTGCCATAAACACAGCCCCCTTTCCTGTTTTTCTGCATTATACTCCAATTTTCGTCCCCTTGCAAGCCCATAGGGGGGATAATTTTGCGAAATGTTTTGACGGATGCAACCCGGTCTGCTATAATGAACTGCTGGAAATGCAAATTTCCGTTTGTCGTGCAGTTACAGTGATGCATCCCACCTTGGACTCCTGCTTTCAAGAAGGGGCAAGGAGATTCTGCAGCAATCTGAACTGCGCAATAAATCCCCATTTATATACTACCTTTACGGAGGAATCCACATATGAGAATGCGTAAAATGAAGAATCTGCAGCCCCGGATGGAAGCCTGCACCGCTTTGCGGATCCCTGAGCCCATCGGTCACAAAGGAAATTGGCGCTCCCTGATGCCGGATGCTGTCGCCCTTTGGGTAGAAGTAGGCTGCGGCAAAGGCAAATTTACCGCCGAAACCGCCGCCGCAAATCCCGATGTGCTGCTCATCGCTGTGGAGCGATGCCGGGAGGCAATGGTGGTTGCTATGGAAAAAGCCAAGTCTATGGGGCTTACCAATGTATTTTATATTGATATGGACGTGGCAAATATCGAGGAGATATTTGCCCCCAGTGAGATCGACCGGCTGTTTATCAACTTCCCCGATCCCTGGCCCCGGAAGAAAAACGCCAAGCGCCGCCTGACTCACAGAGGTTTTTTGGACAGGTACTGTCGGGTGGTTCGGGAAAGCGGCGAGATCCATTTCAAAACTGATAACGCGGCCCTGTTTGAATACAGCGTGGAGGAGTTTGCCGCCTGCGGTCTGGAAGTGAAGAATTTGACCCGGAATCTGCACGAAAACGGCATCGTAGGCATTATGACCGGCTATGAAGAAAAATTCCACGCTTTGGGTACGCCCATCAACCGCTGTGAAATCATCTGCAAGCCCTTTGTAATGCCCAAGGAAGAGAAAACTTCGGAGGAAGCCCTATGATCGGCTATCACGCAGGTGCTTGTGACATCGCCGTTATCGGTGCAGGCCACGCTGGTATTGAGGCCGCGCTGGCTGCCGCCCGGCTGGGACATCACACGATCCTCTTTACCATCAACTTAGACGCCGTAGGCAATATGCCCTGTAACCCCGCCATCGGCGGCACAGGCAAGGGCCATATTGTCCGGGAGATCGACGCTTTGGGCGGCGAAATGGGTGTTGCGGCAGACAAAGCCTGCATTCAGTACCGGATGCTGAACCGGGGCAAAGGACCGGCTGTTCACTCTCTGCGGGCCCAGGCTGACCGCCGGCTGTATCAAGCCGTGATGAAGCATACATTGGAACAGCAGGAAAATTTGGAGCTGAAGCAGGCGCAGATCACCGAGATCCTGGCAGAAAACGGTACGATACAGGGTGTCCGCACGCAGTTGGGCGCGATCTATGATGCCAAAGCCGTTATCATTGCCAGCGGCACTTATCTGGACAGTACCATCATCACCGGCGAATCGGTGATATCCTCCGGACCTGACGGAATGCATCCCAGCATCGGTCTTGCAGATAATCTGCGGGCTCTGGGACTGCCGCTGCGGCGTTTTAAAACCGGCACACCTCCCAGGGTCAACCGCAGATCCATCGACTTTTCCAAAATGGAACTGCAGCCCGGTGACGAAACCATTGAACCCTTCTCCTTCCGCACGGAGCACGCACCTTACAATGCGGCGGTGTGCTACCTGACCTATACCAATGAAAAGACCCACAGGATCATCAAGGAAAATCTGCATCGCAGCCCGATGTACGACGGCACCATCTCCGGCATTGGTCCCCGGTACTGCCCCAGTATCGAAACCAAGATCGTCCGTTTTGCGGACAAGCCCCGCCACCAGCTATTTATCGAACCCTGTGGTCTGGACACAGAGGAAATGAATATTCAAGGCTTTTCCTCTTCTCTTCCCGAGGATGTACAGCTCGCTATGATGCGCACCGTTCCGGGACTGGAAAAGGCAGAGATGATGCGCCCGGCTTATGCCATTGAATACGAATGCATCGACCCCACCGCCCTTCTGCCTACATTGGAGACCAAAGCGGTGGCGAATCTCTACGGCGCAGGACAGTTCAACGGCACCTCCGGTTACGAAGAAGCCGCGGCACAGGGTCTCGTCGCCGGCATCAACGCGGCCCTGAAGCTGCAGGGGAAGGATCCTTTGATACTCACCCGGGATACCAGCTACATCGGCACGCTGATCGATGACCTGGTGACCAAAGGAACGGAAGAACCCTACCGCATTATGACCAGCCGCTCGGAATACCGTCTGCTGCACAGGCAGGACAACGCAGACCAGCGCTTAAGCCACATTGGTGCCGCCGTTGGCCTTGTGCCGCCTGCGCATCTTGCGGCCGTGGAAGAAAAATACGAAGCCGTCCGCCGGGAGATCCGCCGCCTGGAATCTACCGGTGTTGCCGCAAGTGACGACCTGAATAAAATGCTGACAATGCGGGATACTGCTCCTGTGGTAAATTCCGCAAGGCTGGCCGATCTGCTGCGCCGCCCCCAGGTCAGCTATGCTGATATTGCGCCCTTTGACCCGAGCCGTCCGATGCTTTCCGGCAGTATCACCGCCGAGGTGGAAATTCAGATTAAGTACGCCGGCTATTTGGAGCGGCAGTTAAAGCAGGTGGAGGAATTCAAGAAAGAGGAAGCCCGACTGTTGCCTGCGGATATTGACTATCACGCCATTGCCGGTCTGCGGCTGGAGGCCCAGGAAAAGCTGGCTGCCATCCGTCCCGTTTCCATCGGTCAGGCAGGCCGCATTTCCGGTGTCAGCCCGGCAGACATCGCCGTGCTGCTCATTTGGCTGGAGCAAAATCCTTGACATTTTCCCTGTCTGCGATATAATGCTCTTAGATCGCAACGCAAATACGTCTTCGGGGAGCCGGATGCATCCGGCTGAGAGGAAGCTAATGCCGCTTCGACCCGTGAACCTGATACGGCCAATACCGTCGGAGGGAAAGATGCATATATGGGATACCTTTCGTATCGCATTGCACCCAGACGGCTGCAATGCGATACTTTTTTATTTGGAGGTACTCCTATGAACAACAAGAAAAGTCGCATCTATCTTTTGGCAGAAAGCGCCATTATGGTGGCTTTGGCCGCCGTACTGAGTATGCTGAAGCTTTGGCAGTCCCCTTACGGCGGTTCCGTCACTTTGCTGAGCATGGTGCCCATCGTTCTCCTGTCAATGCGCCGGGGCGTGAAGGTGGGTCTGCTGGCAGGCTTCGCCTACAGTCTGATCCAGCTTTTGCAGGGACTTTCCAATCTGGCCTGGATTCCCACCCCTGGGGGCATCGTGCTGGGCGCGGTTTTGGACTATATCCTGCCCTTTACGCTGCTGGGTCTGGGCGGCATCTTCCGCAACGCAAAGCTTACCAAAAACAGCAACGCCAACACCATCCTCACCGCCGCTTTGGGCGCGCTTGTGGTCACTTTTCTGCGCTATATCTGCCACACCGTGGTTGGCGTAGCAGTGTGGTACGAACTGGACCTTGTTTGGTATGCCGACGATCCGACGCATATCGTCAATCTCTACGGTCCCTGGATGTTCTCCATCATTTACAGCGCCATCTATATGGTTCCCGAGATCATCATCACAACCTTTGGTGCAGGTCTTTTGCACAAGGCTCTGGCAAAAATTAAGGTATAATTGCAAAAGCAGGGCGTGCCGGTTTGGCGCGCCCTGCTGTTTATTGATAAATTGCCAAACCCGGCGCATCCTGCGCCAGCTTGCTGGCCCGGTACAGAATTTGCGCCACCTGGCCTCGGTTGAGGACTTCCCCAACGGAGATATCCATGCCGTTTTCCTGCATAGCGGTCACTGCTTCCATCGCCCAAACATAATCGCCTTCCGTTTCTGTCACAGCGGTGGTGACAGAAAGGTCCATCGCATTTTGCAGCATCACAGCCGCCTCCGCGCCGGTGATGGGCTCCTCCGCGCCAAAGGCCCCGGACTCCATCGTCTTGATCCCGGCAGTCAGCCCGGCACGCATAGCCGCCGCAAGATAAGGCTTCAGCCAAGATGCCACTTCATCTGTATAGCCGGTGAAATCTGCTTCTTTATCCACAGGGATATCCAGTGCTTTGACCATCATCACCAGAAAATCTCCCCGGGTGACGGTTTTGCCTTCGTTAAAGCACAGGTTGCCGCCCACCTGTTCACCGACGAACAGACCGGTGTTTTTCATCCACTCTGCCGCGAACCGGCATTCAGAGCCGGCAGTATCGGAATACTGCGTGGCATTGGTGGGTTTCAAAATTTCCACCGTCACCGTGGCAGTGCGGGAAACATTGCCTTCCGGATCTGTAGCGGTAAAGGTAAAGGAATCGGTGCCCACCTTATTTTTCTTGGGCGTGTAGGTGAAGCTTCCGTCGTCGTTAATGGTCACCTCGCCCCGCTTGGGCTTGCGGATAACGGTATAGGTCAGTTTACCGCCCTCGGGGTCAGTGACCTTCAGCCGGCCCTCGATGGACAGATTCTTATAGGTTTCCAGCGCGGAATCCTCAGCCACTGGCGGCTGATTGATCCTGCCCCGGATGGAGATGGTCATAGTGGTGGCGGCCTTAACCGCATTTTCATAGATGGGCAGATAGGTGATCACCGCATCCTGATCCGTCTCCGTTTCCAGAGAAACAAATGTCATCTGCGCCACCTGATCGACCGTCAAAATATCACCGGGACGCAGAACTCGCTTGCCCAGCATCATCGTGCCGGTTTTGGCGTCGGGAAGATCGGTGATGCAGATACCAACCAGATCCTCTTCCTGGGAGAAATCCTCCACATTAAAACAATAAACAGTGTCGCTGTCCACCTCCACGGCTGCCGCGCCGGCGCAAATGCACATCAGGCTGCAAACTGTCAGAAGCAGGCAAACAATACGCGTACGGAACATAGAAATACCCTCCTAAAATTGGTTTACGCAGGTATTGTTTGCCATTGGCGGGAATATTATTCAAAACTTTTATAAATTGGGATCGGGGATAAAAAAGGAGCTGTCAAAGACAGCTCCCTCTGTATGCACTATGGGTTACACCTCTGGCTGTGCAGGCTGCTCGGGTGCGGCTTCAGGCATTTTGGCGCTGATATCGTTGGTGTTGCCGATCACAGCAGACAGCTTGTTGCTGGCAGCGGCGGTATTCTCAACGACATTGGACATTTTGTTGTTGATCTCGATCAGATTGCGGATGGCAATGATGGCCATCATAGCAAATTCATAAACCAAACGCAGAGCAATCGGGCCTGCAATCAGCAGAACCAGGCCATAGCGCCAATAAGACACCGAGTAGCTATAGCGGCCATAGCTGTAGGTATCCTCTGCCAGCAGAAAGAAAATGCCGGCGCAAATGCAAAAGACCGTTGCCAAAATAAAGACAAAGCGCAGAATTTCTTCGATGTACAGCTTCTTGAAATGGAAATAATTGTGGAGCCACTGAGAAAACTTGCCGGAGAAGTGGCCGTCCTTCTTCTTGGGAAGGACATTGACATACAAAAGAATCACGCAAATAATGGTTGCTATCACGCTGGCTGCAAGTGCTATTTTGGAACTCATAATACTACCTCTCTCTCAAAATTTGTCTTTCGACAAATAAACCTTACCACACTGGCATTGCCGCTGTCAAGTTTTTGTGTGTTCTATCCATTCAGGACCTGCTGGTATTGCGGTAGCCCTGGGGTGTTGTCTCCTTGATCTGCTGGAATACCCGGTTAAAGGACCGGATGGTGCCATAGCCCACATCGCCGGAAATATCCGTGATCTTCTTGTCCGTTTCCGTCAGCAGCCGGCAGGCTTCATTGATCCGCAGCATATTGATATAGTCGCTGAAGCCAATATTCAGCTTGCTGCGGAACAAATGGGAAATATAACATCGGCTCAGGTGGGTCTCCTGGGCCACCACAGAAAGGTTGATATCCTCCCGGAAATGGTCATCGCAGAAAGCCAGGATCTCACGTATCGTGCCGGTACCGGGGCGCTCCATCTTCTTGCAGGCAAGCTTCGGCAGCAGCGCCGACATTAGCAGATTCACGCAGCCCACTGCGCTGGAAATATCCCGCACGTTTTGGCATTTCTCCAAAATGCGATCCATTCCTTCGCCCCCGGGAACGCAGCTTGCGCCGGGCACGTGGGTCTCCAAAACCTCCCGGATCCCGAAAAACACCTTCGTCGCGGCCACAATGGAAACGTATTTTCCCGGGGCGCAGCGCTCATAAAAATGAATCTGATTGGGAAACGAAACGAAAACATCTCCCGGCTGCACATCATAGGGCACGCCGTCAGCATATGCTCTTATATATCCCTCTTCTACATAGACCATCTCCACTTCCTCGTGAAGGTGGGCATTCAACGCAAGTTTTGTCACGCACTGAATCTTTACGGCATCGGATATGTAACGAAATTTTGTTTCCATCGGCGCAATTCCTTTCCCCGGTCTGCAGTGGCCACTGCCGCCGGCTTCTTTATTCATATCATACAAAATTTCTGTCCGAAATGCAACCCTAAAGAACACAATTCAACAGTGCCTGCCTTTTTCTGACAGACCCTTCTTTTCTTTTTTCTCCCGGAGCAATATCTGCCGTTCAAAGCTAGCGCTCTTTTGGAAACCTGTGATAGCAATATTTGTCTATATTATACAGAAATTCATATAATATCGTCTTGTAGTAAAAATACACCATTTGCTATAATTGTGGTGGGTTTGAATGCGGGTTTTTGTGACTCCCCTGCCCGTATCCGGCCATTGGGCTGCTGCAGTATCTGCGGCAGGCTTTTCGCTTATGTATATTAGCGGAATCCATCCGCTGGTATAAATTAAAAACCAAAAAATGGAGGAAAAAACATGAAGAAGCTGATTGCTTTGTTGCTCGTCCTGGTTATGGTTATGGCTATGTTCGTTGGCTGCGCTAAGAAGAACGAGAACACCCCCACCACCACTACTAAGACCGAGGAACCCCCGCAGACCACCACTAAGGGTGACGATCCCGTGCAGACCACTACCACTGAAGCTGCTGAGATAGACACCACCTGGATCATCGACGAAGAGCTGAGAGACTACGCTGGCAAGATCGTTGTTAAGTCCGCTTTCAAGCTGAGCCAGGGTATGCAGGAGCTGGTTGATGAGTTCAACACCTACTACCCCAACATCGAAGTAGAATGGATTAACTACTCCAACAACTCCAACGGCAACATGCAGGTTAACACCGAGCTGGCTGCTGGCGAAATCGACGTTCTGGTCTCCTTCGGCCTGAACTACACTTCCGCTCGTTGGAAGGACGGCCTGTTCCTGGACATCACTGACAAGCTCGAAGACGAAGGCATCGACCTGGTTGAGCAGTGGGGCACCGACGGCTACAACCTGAACGACCACTACTATTCCCTGCCCTGCGGCGGTCTGCAGTACTACGTTGTTATCAACATGACTGCTTGGGAAGAAGCTAATCTGGGCGACATCCCCACCGAGTGGACTTGGGATGAGTACCTGGCTGCTTCCGCTGCAATGACCAAGAAGGATGAGAGCGGCAACACTGTCGTTTACGGCGGCAGCTCCTACTCCTCCGTCAACACCATTATGTACTGCTACTCCCAGGTTACTGGCGGCGACCTGTACATGAACGAAGACATCGAAGGCTCCAACTACTCCGATCCTCTGGTTCTGAACGCTCTGGAGCGCGAGCTGAAGGCTGAGCTGGTTGACAAGATCTGGTACCCCGTTGCTAAGTATCGTGCTGACGGCACCAAGGACTATGATGCCTTCCTGAAGGGCACCATCGCTTCCTCCGTCACCTGCAACACCCTGCGTTACATCCACGACGCCGATTACGACGAGACCCGTACCTGGATCACCGCTTTCGCTCCCTTCCCCACTGAGAACGCTGGCGAGACCAACTACCAGGCTGGCGTGCACCACTACTCTCACGTTGGCATCGCTGCTAACACTGATGACGAGACCGCTTCCTGGCTGTTTGCTAAGTTCTACTCCACCTACGGTGTCAAGTACCTGTGCAAGGCCGGCCACCAGACTCACTGGAAGGGTTCCGACACTTCTGAGTACCTGGACATCATCTACGGCTCCGTAGAGAACGCTGCGAAGTACATCGACGTTGAGTCCTTCCTGCACGTTATCGGCCGTACCGACCTGCCCAACTGGGAGGAGTGCCTGGACGAGCTGAACATCGCTACCTACTCTGACGTTGTCTCCTGCCTGAACGAGCCCATCCTGGCTGCACTGAACGGCACTATTACTGCTGAAGAGTGCCTGAAGCAGGCTGCTGATAATGCTGATGCCTACATCAAGGCTGCTATGGGCGGCTAATTGCTGACCAAAGCAACAAAATAGCAATTCTTCTGAATAGCTAACCCCCCGCCGCTGTCATTGCGAAAGTGATGACAGCGGCTTTTTTATATCCCAACAATTGACAAATAACCCATTTCCTGTTATTCTATAGAGGTTGAAATTGCAACATCGTCTGCAGAATAAGAGGATAGTTTATGAAGATTCTGATCACCACCGATCTTTTTACCGTCAAAACCAACGGCGTTGTGACCTCCGTCCGAAATCTGATGGAAGAGCTGGAAAACAAGGGGCACGATGTTCGGGTCCTGACCCTGTCGGAAAACCGGCACAGCCATAAGGACAAAAATATATACTACATCACCTCTATGCCGCTGGGGGTCGTTTACCCCGATGTGCGGATGCCTCTGACTTATCGCCACCCGCTGATCCGGGAATTGATCGATTGGAAACCGGATGTGATCCACAGTCAGTGCGAATATTTCAGTTATCAATTTGCCCGCCGGATCTCCAAAAGAACCGGCGCGCCCATTGTCCATACCTACCACACCCTTTACGAGCAGTATGTGACTTATGTGATTCCCAACCGGTGGCTGGGCAAGCATCTGATCCGCTGTCTTTCCCGCTGGCGGCTGAAGAAAGCCGGTGCCATCGTAGCCCCCACCCACAAGGTGGAACATGTGCTGAATGGCTACAGTATCAAAAATCCGATTCGTGTAATTCCCAGCGGCATTTCCCTGGAGCAGCACAAGGTGCGGATCTCCGATGCGGAGCGTCTGGAACGCCGCAGAGCTTTGGGCATCTCCGGAGAGCAAATCGTGCTGATCAATCTGGGGCGGCTGGGCAACGAAAAGAATCTGGACGAAGTGGTGACCCTCTTTGCGAAAGCCCGAAAGACCAACGATAAGCTGGTGCTGTTGATCGTGGGAGGCGGCCCGGCTATGGAGCATCTGCAGAAACTGGTTAGGCAGCTGGGTGTTTCTGAATCTGTCATTTTTACCGGTATGATCGACCCCAAGGAAGTTCATATTTACTATCAGCTCGGCGATCTTTTCGTGAGCGCTTCCACCAGCGAGACCCAGGGGCTGACCTATGTGGAAGCCGCCGCCAACGGCCTTCCCCTGCTGTGCCGCCGGGATCTGTGCCTGCAGGGCGTTCTGCGGGAAGGTTGTAACGGCTATGCCTACGATACCGATACAGAGTTTTTCTCCTGTCTGCAAGCCATCCTGCAGGATCCGCAATGGATGCAAAACGCAAAAGCCAACAGCGAAGCCATTGCCGAAACCTTTGACAAAACCCACTTTGCGGCAAGCATCGAGGATGTCTATTCCTCCGTACTGGCAGCTACATAACATATGAACACAGCCGCCTCCATAACGGAGGCGGCTGTTTTCATCTGTTCGACATATTGGAACTTGTCTAACTGAATTATACTCCCATACCACACAGAAATCAAGATTTCCTCATAAATTACCGCTACCCGCCCATATCTGCAAAAGCAGCTACAATGGAGGTAGCGGAATTTTTATGCTCATATCGTCGGGTATTTGTTCCGCTGCTCAAAAGCCGTTTTTTCGTCATCTACTTTAGATGCGTAACTCTTGCTGATGGGGATGTAGGGGACGGGTTTCCCGTCCCAGGGGAGGCGAAACGCCTCCCCTACAAGTTGCAATCCGTTTCTTTTCGTGGTACAATATCCAAAACAAAAGGAGATTGCCACGCCAGTTTGCGAACTGGCTCGCAATGACATCATAAGAGCGAGGGCGTTTTATGGAAAAAATTCTTTTCGTCTGCCACGGCAACATCTGCCGCAGCCCGATGGCGGAGTTTGTGATGAAAGATTTGGTTCGAAAGATCGGACGGGAGAATGAATTTGAGATCGCCTCTGCCGCCGTCAGCCGGGAAGAATTAGGCAACCCCGTCTATCCCCCAGCCCGCCGGGAGCTGCAAAAGCACGGCATTTCCTGCACCGGAAAAGTTGCCCGGCAGATCTCCCTGGCAGACCTTTCTTACTATGACCACATCTACTATATGGACGCATCCAACGCCCGCTATCTGCGCCGCCTGTTCGGAGAAAACGCCGCCAAATGCCGAAGTCTGCTTTCCCGGGATGTAGCCGACCCCTGGTACACCGGGGATTTCAGCCAGACCTGGGAGGATATTCTCACCGGCTGCAGACATATACTGGAGGAACTGAAATGATGGACAAAGCCCTTTTGGAATCCCGGCTTGCGGAACTTCCGCTGTATACTTACCACTTCATTGACCCTGTACAGTTGGAATTTTCCGACCGAATCCGCTGGATCTGTGAGCACGAGTGCCCTATGTACGGCAAGACCTGGGCCTGTCCTCCGGCAGTGGGAAGTGTGGCCGAATGTGAAAACAAATGCCGCAGGTATCAAAACTGTTTGATGATCTCCACTATCACAGAGGTTTCGGACATTTCCGACATCAACGAGACCCTGGCCACCCGCCCGGAACACGAAAAAATCACCAACCAGATCCGGGATCTGATGCGGGAGCAGGGCGTATGGCCCTATATTCTCTCCACCGAAGCCTGCGCTCTATGCGACCGGTGCGCCTATCTGGATGGGTTGCCCTGCCGTCTGCCCGGGAAGATGCATCCCTGCGTGGAAAGCCACGGTATCAACGTTTTGGCTCTGCTGGAGGAACTGGGTCTTTCCTTCCAGTACGGCGAAAATGTGGTGACCTGGATCTCCCTACTGTTTTATAACGAATAAATCCAATCAGCGACCAAATTGGTCGCTGATTTGCTTTTTGCCCCCTTTTCCTTGGGAAACCTGTCGTGCGATTGTTGGAATACGAAGCATATTTCCCTAATTTTCCCATTTCCCGAAATATAAAATGGGACTACCAACAACGCAAAGGAGGAACAGCAATGCAATGCCAAAAGCTGAAAACCTATATGGAAACCGGCAGGGTAATCTTTCTGCCCGCCCACTCCATTCTTCCAAACCCTACCCAGCCACGGAAAATATTCCGGGAGGACGCGCTGGCAGAATTGGCAGCGTCTATCCGTCAGCACGGGATCCTGCAGCCCCTTTCCGTCCGCCGGGTGGGACTGAAATACGAACTGATCGCCGGCGAGCGGCGGCTCCGGGCTGCACAGATAGCGGATCTGACGGAAGTGCCCTGCATTGTGATGAATATGGATGACCGGGAATCGGGACTGGCGGCGATGATCGAAAATCTGCAGCGGCAGGATCTGGATTTTGTGGAGGAGGCCAACGGGATCTCCCGGCTGATGGATTTGGGAAATATGAGTCAGGAGCAGGCAGCAAGATTGCTGGGAAAAAGCCAAAGTGCCATCGCAAACAAATTGCGGATTCTCCGGCATTCGCAACCGGTGCTGGAGTCTTTGCGGGAGGCCGGATTGACGGAACGCCACGCCCGGGCGCTGCTAAAAGTCCCCAGCGAGCCACAAAAACTCACCGTTATTGCCGCTATTTCCCGGCAGGGGCTCAGTGTGGCCCGGACGGAAGCCTACATAGAGCAGCTGCTCTCCAGCCGGCAGGGAACCGACAAACCCATAAATCTGCGCTCTTTTTTGAACCATTTGACCCAATCGCTCCAGCAGATCCAGCTTTCTGGCATTGCCGCCATTTCCGAGCGAAAGGAAACCGACAGCCAGATCGTTTTGACCATTACCATACCGAAATAGATGATCGTTTATTGCACAATAACACAGTAAAGGAAACCAGATCGCAGCGCGTTTACTGCGCTGAACAATCATTTGCACCTGTGAAAACATTCGTTGCAAGCGCAACTTTTTGTATCTGCCCCATTGCCAAAGTCGAAAGAATGTGCTATAATGCGCCTTAACGATTGAAAAAGAGAAAGGAGAAGCATATGATTTTCGGCAAGCATATCAACCGCTACTACTTAAAGTATCTGGGCTGGCTCGTTCTTGGGCTTGCTTCTTTGGTAATGGTGGACTATCTGCAGTTGGAAATCCCCAAACTGTACGGTATGGTCATCAACGGTATGAACAACGGCTATATCGTCATTGATGAAGTTCAGGTTTCCTTCGACTTCGCATTTTTGCTGGACACCATCTGTATGCCTATGGTGATCATCATTTTGGCAATGGTTTTCGGCAGATTTCTGTGGCGTGTCTGCTTCTTCGGCAGCGCCGTCCGGCTGGAAGAGGATCTTCGCAACCGGATGTTCTCCCACGCCAAGGATCTGAGCCGGGAATACTATCAGGTCAACAAGGTCGGCGACCTGATGAGCCTGTTCACCAACGACCTGGACACCGTACAGGAGTGTTTCGGCTGGGGCGTTATGATGTTCTTCGACGCGCTGTTGCTGGGCATTTTAGCCGTTATGAAAATGTGGAAAATGGACCCAGTCCTGACTCTGCTTTCTTTGATCCCTATGCTGTTTTTACTGGCATCCGCTACAGTGGTCGGCAAGCAATTGACTCGTAAATGGGATGCCCGGCAGGAAGCTTACTCCCGCCTTTCCGACTTCTCTCAGGAGAGTTTTTCCGGCATTGCCGTGATCAAGGCATTTGTCAAGGAAGGCAAGGAGCTTTGGGCGTTTAAAAAGCTGAACAAAGAAAACGAAGAGGCTAATATGACCCACACCAAAGCCTCGGTTCTGTTCCGGGTGTTGGTGACAATGTTTGTGGAAAGCGTTATCTGCATCATTTTGGGCTATGGCGGCTACTTAGTCCACAAAGGCTCTTTCAACGGAGGCCAGCTGGTAGAGTTTATTGGCTATTTTAACTCTGTGATATGGCCCATTATGGCCGTTTCTGAGCTGATCGATATGTCTAGCCGGGGTAAGGCTTCTTTGAACCGTGTCAGCCAGCTTTTGGATGCGGAGATTGCGGTGAAGGATCGGGCAAACGTCCGGGAGCTGACCGATGTTCGGGGCGATATTGAATTCCGGAACTTGACATTCCGCTACCCCGACGGCGAATTTGACGCACTGGAAAATATGTCCTTTACCATTCACGCCGGCGAAAATGTGGGGCTAGTGGGCAAAACCGGCTCCGGCAAAACCACTCTGGTTGACCTGATTCTGCGTACTTACAACGTTCCCGACGGCACGCTGTTTATCGACGGACAGGATGTGAACGACTTGACCATCCATTCCATCCGGGAAAACTGCGCCTATGTGCCCCAGGACAATTTCCTTTTTTCCGATACGATTGAAAATAACATTGCCTTTGGTGTCAGCCGTTTGGACCAAACAGCCGTTGCCCGTGCCGCCACTTTGGCAGATGTAGACAGCAACATCAAAGAGTTTTCCAAGGGCTACGGCACAGTTTTGGGTGAGCGTGGTGTCACCGTTTCCGGCGGCCAGAAGCAGCGGATCTCTATCGCCCGGGCGCTGATGAAAGATGCTCCCATTCTGATTTTGGACGACAGCGTTTCCGCTGTGGATACGAAAACCGAAAAGACCATTTTGGAAAACCTGCGTACCACCCGGGAGGGCAAAACAACAATTCTCATTGCTCACCGGATCAGCACCATCGAAAAGATGGACAAAATCCTCTTTATTGAAGACGGCAAGCTCTCTGCTTTCGGCAAGCACGAGGAACTGTACCAACTTTCCCCCGCTTACCGCAAAATGGTAGACCTCCAAAAACTGGAAGAGGAAGGCGGTGCGCATAATGGCTGAGTTTATTGCGGAATATTTGCCGGTCATCATCGTGTGTGCCATTATCGGTGCATTCACGCTGGCCTTTGTGATTGCCTGGCTCGCTCTGCGGCGCAGCAAGGCATCCGGCGACGAGCGGGAGCGGAGTCTTTCTGACAAAGAGATCATCATCCGTCTTCTGCAGTACGCAAAACCTTACTGGCGCAGCTTTGTAGGCGTATTTTTCATTATGCTGTTCTCCATCGTTTACGATCTGCTGTCGCCACTGCTGATCGGTGACATTCAAAAGCTGATCAAAACCGGTGAATTCCAGCTGCAGGATCTGTTTATCCGTGTGGCAGTTTACGCCAGTATTCTGGTGGTCTCTCTGGTCTGCACCTACCTGCAGGCGATGGTGCTGCAGAGAACCGGGCAAAAAATTCTCTCCCAGATCCGGTTGGATGTATTCAATCACATTGAATCTTTGAGTCACGAACAGCTCAACAACATACCCACCGGCAAGCTTGTAACCCGTGTCACCAACGATCCCAACCGCATTTCCTATATGTTCACCAACATTTTGGTCACGCTGGTAAAAAACTGTATGGTGATCGTTGGTGTGTTTGTGGCAATGCTGCTTCTGAACTACGCGCTGACACTGATGATCCTGTGCTTTGTTCCCTTTGTGGTTCTGTTCACCGTGATCTTCCGTCAGTTCTCCCGGCGGGTCCACAGATCCGTCACCAACGCCACCACGGATGTGAACACCTACCTTTCTGAAAATCTTTCCGGTATGAAGATCACCCAGATCTTCAACAAGGAAGATTCCAAAATGCAGGACTTTGCTCAGCGCAGCACCGCCCTGAAAAAAGCAAAGCTGAATCGGATGTTCGTTTTCGGCATTTTCCGGCCTATGGTCTTTATGCTGTTTGTGTCCAGTCAGATGTGTCTGTTCTACTTCGGTGCAAAAGGCTACATTCAGGATACGCCGTTACTGGGAAAGATGATCACCAGCGACATTGTGGTCTCTTTCTATATGTATATCTCCCGATTCTTTAACCCCATCCAAACCTTGGCCGAGCAGTTTGATATGCTGCAGCAGTCCTTTGCCGGCGCAGAAAAGATTTTTAGCATTTTGGATATGACTCCCGAGGTTGTGGACGAGCCCGACGCCATTGAACTTGATGAGATCAAAGGCGAAATTGAATTTAAAGACGTTTGGTTTGCCTACAAGCCCGATGAGTGGGTGCTGAAGGGCGTTTCCTTCCACGTTGCCCCCAAACAGACTGTGGCTTTCGTTGGCTCTACCGGTTCCGGCAAAACCACGATCCTGAGCCTGATCTGCCGCAACTACGACATTCAAAAGGGCCAAATTCTGATTGACGGCATCGACATCAAGCATATCAAGATCGCTTCCCTGCGCCGCCACTTCGGTCAGATGCTGCAGGATGTGTTCCTCTTCTCCGGCGATATCCGCAGCAACATTCTGCTGCGCAAAGAAGATGTCAGCGACGAAGAAGTGATGGAGGCCTGCCGCTATGTCAACGCGGATTCCTTCATCAACCGCTTGGAAAAAGGTCTGGACGAGCCTGTCCGCGAACGGGGCAACAACTTCTCCGCCGGTCAGCGACAGCTTCTTAGTTTTGCCCGGACCATTGTCCACAAACCAAGCGTGATGATCCTGGATGAAGCAACTGCCAACATCGATACCGAAACAGAGCTTCTCATTCAGGATTCTCTGGAAAAAATGAAGAATATCGGCACGATGCTCATCGTCGCACACCGTCTCTCAACGATCCAGCATTCGGATAACATCATCCTTTTAAGCCACGGAACAATCATTGAGCAGGGCAACCATCAGGAACTGCTGCAGAAAAAGGGCAAATATCATCACCTGTACACTCTGCAGTTCAATAAGCAGCTTCTGCAAAACAGTTAAAACCCTGGCCGCCGGCGGAGTTCCCGCCGGCGGTTTTTAGCTGGGTTTTGGGCAAATCCTTACAAAGATTCTTGCAATAGTCCGCAACTTTTGGTATAATGATGGATTGAACGGAGGTAGATAGATATGGCAAAGCTCTATTTTAAATATGGCGCGATGGGTTCCAGCAAAACTGCCCAGGCGTTGATCACCAAATACAACTACGAAGAAAATGATATGCGTGTCTGGCTTTTAAAGCCCAGCGCCGACACCCGGGATGGACAGCATATCCTGCGTAGCCGCATTGGGCTGGAAGCGGCCTGCGAGATCGCCACACCTGCCCGGAATATTTATGAGCGGTTTCGGGAGGGTTTTGCCGGCAAATGTGATGCCGTTATTGTAGACGAATGCCAGTTTTTGACTACAGAGCAGATCGATCAGTTGCGGGCCATTGTCAACGATTTTAATGTCCCCGTTATGTGCTTCGGCCTGCGAACCGATTTCCAAACCAAGCTGTTTCCCGGGAGCCTCCGGCTGATGGAATTGGCAGATTGCATCGAAGAGATCAAAACTATGTGTGACTGCGGCTGTAAAGCCACTGTCAATGCCCGTATTTCTGACGGCTACATCGTCACAGAGGGCGCCCAGGTGGTTCTGGGCGGCAACGACTGCTATATTGCTATGTGCCATCGCTGTTACATCCGGGGTATCCGGGAACATAGGAAGATCAAACTTCACGGACAAAACTAAAAGGAGAAATATACTATGGAACTGAAAGCTATTCTTGCCAAATGCGATCATACTTTGCTGGCGCAAACCTCTACCTGGGCCGAGATCAAGGCCATCTGTGACGACGGTATGAAGTACCACACCGCTTCTGTCTGTATCCCCGCTTCCTTTGTCAAGCAGGCCAAGGAATATGTAGGCGAAAAGCTGGCCATCTGCACTGTTATCGGCTTCCCCAACGGCTATGCCACTACCGCAAGCAAATGCTTTATGGCTTCTGATGCCGTAGATAACGGCGCAGACGAGGTGGATATGGTCATCAATATTGGCTGGGCCAAGGAGCACAACTGGGATGCACTGACTGCAGAGATCGCCGCTATCAAGGCCGCCTGCAAAGGTAAGATCCTGAAAGTCATCATTGAAACCTGCCTGCTTTCCGACGAAGAAAAGATTGCTCTTTGCAAATGCGTCACCGACGCCAAGGCAGACTACATCAAAACCTCCACCGGTTTCAGTGTTGCCGGTGCTACCTTCCACGATGTGGAGCTGTTTGCGAAACATATCGGCCCCGACGTCAAGATCAAAGCTGCCGGCGGCATCTCTTCTTTGGATGACGCAGAAAAATTTATCCAACTGGGCGCTGACCGGCTGGGAACCTCCCGCATTGTTAAGATTGCAAAGGGTCTTGAAAACGACGGCAGCTACTAATGGATGTTTCCAAACTGCGAGGTGACTGATATGAAGAAAATGATATGTTCTTTTTTGGCCCTGTGTGTATGCTTTTTGGCACTTTCTGCCTGTGGCGCAAAACCTTCCTCAACACCCCCAGAAACAGAAGCCTCCTCTGCTCCCCAGTATAACGGTTTATACCTGCCGGACAGAATGACCGTTCCCGCAGACGGAACAACCCACAACGTGGAGCTGGTGTGGACCAACAACAGCTGTACTTTTACCGCAGTGGAAACAGAATTCCTTTTCACCTTCGATGAAAGCACAAGAACTTTGGATTGTTCCATTACTCGTGACGGCCAGACAACATCTCTTGACGATGTATGCGTCTTTGATGAGCAGGGTCGTGTTTTGAGCGTAACCTTTAACGGCCGCACGGTTCTTTCCTTCTCTTATGAGAACGGAAAGGCAACTGTTTTGTCCTGCTCCGGTGCGGATAACTTTGTGCCAATGGAAATTCCGGTAAACTGGGAAACCCGGGAAGTGCAAATGCCGCCTTTCGATGATCCCAACGACTTGATGATCTTTACCGAACAGGGCGATTTAACTTCCGGTGAAGGTACGCTTCTGTGTACCTATGCCTATGACGACAACGGAAATATCACAAGCGTCACTACGGGAGATTCCGCTGTTGTATTGCATTATGGCACAACACCGCTGACTGCTTCCTGGCAAAAGTGCCCTCTGAAAATCATGCTGCCGTATATTTATGGCTGGGCCTATGCCGTCTTTGCTATGGATATGATGTGTATGAGTCTGCATATTCATAATGTCATTTCCGGTTAACTATGTTTTTTGGCCCTATTTTTTCACATTTATCTTTTGAAAAGGAGAATCGTTATGCCTGACTTTCCCACTACTCCCCATATCAATGTTCAAAATGAGATCGGCTTTGGAAAAACTGTTCTGATGCCCGGCGATCCTCTGCGCAGTAAGTTTATCGCGGAGAACTTTTTGGAAAATCCTGTCCTTGTAAACAATGTCCGTGGCGTTCACGGCTACACCGGCTACTATAAAGGTGTCAAAGTGTCCGTTATGGCATCCGGTATGGGTATGCCCGCCATCGGTATCTACTCCCACGAACTGTTTAACTTCTTCGGCGTGGAGAATATCATCCGTGTAGGCTCCGCCGGTTCCATTCAGGATCACATCAACCTCTATGATATCGTCATCGCCCAGGGTGCCTGCCCCGACTCTTCCTG
>CAYVSU010000015.1:0-21823 GCA_964454215.1 uncultured Oscillospiraceae bacterium
CCGTAGGAATCACGGGTAGCGATTTTTACTACATCTGCCATATTACTTCGCCTCCAGTTCTGCGTAAAGCGCGTTCAGTTCATCGATAGCCTGCTGGTATTCTGCGTCGTTGGGGGCTTTGCCGTGCCAGCCAGCATTGTTTTCCATATAGGAAACGCACTTGCCCTTGACGGTCTTCATCACGATGGCGCCGGGCTTGCCCTTGACGGCGCGGATGTTGTTCATAGCTGCCTCAATGGCGTCGAAATCGTGGCCGTCGATGGCCTCTACGTGGAAGCCGAAGGCTTCCAGCTTGTCCACGATGGGATAGGGACTCATAACATCGGCAATATTGCCGTCGATCTGCAGACCGTTATTGTCTACGATGACGCACAGATTGTCCAGATGATAGTGGGCTGCCATCATAAAAGCTTCCCAGCACTGGCCTTCCTGGATCTCGCCGTCACCCAAAAGGGTGTAAATACGGCAGGGATTGCCGGTGTGCTTGGCTCCCAGGGCCATACCGACTGCAGCGGAAACGCCCTGACCCAAGCTGCCGGTGGACATATCTACGCCGGGAACGGTGTTCATATTGGGATGGCCCTGCAGGTAGCTGTCGATGCGGCGCAGAGTCAGCAGATCTTCTACAGGGAAAAAGCCCCGGTTTGCCAGGGTGGAGTACAGGCCGGGAGCGGTGTGGCCCTTGCTCAGAACGAACCGGTCACGGTTCGGGTTCTTGGGATCTGCGGGATTCACATTCATTTCCTTGAAATATAGATAAGTAAACATTTCTGTTGCGGACAGGCTGCCGCCGGGGTGACCGCATTTTGCTGCGTGGGTGGATTCGATGATACCCTTACGCACTTTGCAGGCAGTCAGCTGCAGCTGCTTTTTCTCGCTGAGAGTCATTGTGTTGCCTCCTTAAATATGGTTATTTCTTATAAGTTTTGCAGATATTTTTGAATGGCCGCAAAGGTTTCGTCGCTGATCACGTGTTCCATCTTGCAGGCATCCGCCGCTGCGGTTTCCTGCGTGACGCCCAAGTGGGTCAGCATTTTGGTCAACAGTGTATGGCGGGAGAGAATCTTCTCAGCTACAACCCGTCCTTCAGAGGTCAGAAGGATATGCCCGTTGGGTTCTACGGTAATGTAGCCGCCGTTTTTCAGCAGATTCACCGCCCGGGAAACGCTGGGTTTGGAGTAACCCATATGCTCACTGATATCGATGGAGCGGACATTGCCGTTTTTTTGGGACAGGACCAAAATCGTTTCCAAATACATTTCGCCGGACTCTTGCAGCGCCATAGGGACCACCTCCTTGTATGTTTCCATTAGAATACCACGCCTTGGCATAATTTTCAAGTTCTCTTTTTCAGAAAGACTGTTTTTGCAAGGAAAGGATATTGAAATTTTTTGTGAGGTCTGCTATACTCAAAGCAGGCAATACTCACCACTAAAAATGATCATAACGGAGGAATCACGGATGGCTAACAAGTATGCAGGAACCCAAACCGAGAAGAATTTGTGGGCCGCTTTCGCTGGCGAGTCTGAAGCCCGCAACAAGTATTCCTATTTTGCGTCCAAGGCAAAAAAGGAAGGCTATGAGCAGATCGCAGCTCTGTTTTTGAAGACTGCCGACAATGAAAAAGAACATGCGAAACTTTGGTTCAAGGAACTGGAGGGTATCGGCGATACTGCGCAGAATCTGGCTGCTGCCGCCGCCGGTGAAAACTACGAGTGGACGGATATGTACGATGGCTTTGCCAAGACTGCCGAAGAAGAAGGCTTCTCCGAGCTGGCCGCGAAGTTCCGCCTGGTTGCGGCTGTAGAAAAGCATCACGAGGAGCGCTATCGCGCACTGCTGAAGAATGTGGAAACCGCCCAGGTCTTTGCCAAGAGCGAAGTCAAGGTTTGGGAATGCCGCAACTGCGGTCATATCGTAGTTGGGACGCACGCCCCTGAGCTGTGCCCCACCTGCCAGCATCCGCAGAGCTATTTCGAAGTTCACGCAGAAAATTATTGATCCTTCTCTGTTTCCAAAGGGAGCTGCTACGGCAGCTCCTTTTTGCAGGCAGGGGCTTTTTCAATTGACAGCAAGCCGGATTTCGGCTATAATACAAAAAGTTGAAAGTGCAACATTTTACCAAAAGGAGAATTCCCGTGATCAACAGATTTGAACGCTTTTCCTTTGCGATTTTTGAGATCTTCCGCTGCTGGCACAAGATTGCATCGGAGGAGATGGAAAAATATCAGCTGAAAGGACCTCACGCCATTTATTTGATAACAATGGGGCGCTACCCCAAGGGCATCACGGCGGCGCAGCTGGGCGAGGCTTGCGGACGGGACAAGGGAGATGTGTCCCGCTCTGTGGCAACTCTGGAGGAAAAGGGCTTGCTGGAGCGGGAGGGTAAGCACTATCGTGCTTTGCTGAAGCTGACAGATACCGGCAAAGCCGCAGCAAAAGCGGTGAATCATCGGGCGGCGGTGGCTGTAGAGCACGCCAGCCGGGGATACTCCCGGGAGCAGAGGGAAAACTTTTATCAGGTTCTGGAAGCTATTACCCAAAACCTTACGGCTTTGAGCAGGGACGGTCTTCCGGAAAAGTAAAGAATCGAGGATGCAGTATGAAGCTTACAACCGTTTTATTCGATCTGGACGGCACCTTGCTGCCTATGGATCAAGATGAATTTGTAAAATATTATTTTGGTTTGCTGGCAAAAAAGCTGGCACCTTACGGCTATGAACAGGAATCGCTGATCAAGGGCATTTGGCAGGGTACAGCCGCTATGGTGAAAAACGACGGCAAAAAAACCAATGAGCAGGCTTTTTGGGACGATTTTGCCGGCCGGTTTGGAGACAAAGTCCGTGCCGATGAGCCGATCTTCGCAGAGTATTACCGGACGGATTTCCAAAAGGTGAAAGCCGCCTGCGGCTTTGATCCTGCAGCGGCAGAGGCAGTCAGGCAGATCAAGGCAGCAGGTCTGCGGGTGGCCCTTGCAACCAATCCTATTTTTCCTGCCATTGCTACCGAAAGCCGCATCCGCTGGGCAGGACTCCAGCCGGAGGATTTTGAGCTGTACACCACCTATGAGAATTCCCGGTTCTGCAAGCCGAACCTGGATTATTACCGGGATATTCTGGCGCAGTTGGGCGTGAAAGCAGAGGAATGTCTGATGGTAGGCAACGATGTATCTGAGGATATGGTGGCACAAACACTGGGAATGAAGGTCTTTTTGCTTCCGAAGTGCCTGTTGAACAAGCATAATGTGGATATATCCCAGTATCCCCAGGGAGACATTACCGACCTTGTGGACTACATAAAGGAACTGGAGGCGCAGCAATGAACCGACTGCTGAGAATGGTATTAAAAAACATTCATATCGTCCCCGGTGCATATGGCAGGCTGTGCCACTATGCCAAGCACACCGACGAATATCCGGAAAAGGAAAAATTTGACCACATCCGTTACATTATGAGTCGGGCCATTCAGGCCGGCAACATCAACTTGGTCGTTACCGGCAAGGAAAATGTTCCCGCTGAGGGCGGCTGTCTGATGTATGCCAACCATCAGGGTATGTTTGATGTGGTAGCGTTGGCAGCCCATACACCGGTGGAATTGGGAACCGTGTACAAAAAGGAAATATCCAATGTGCCGCTATTAAAGCAGGTGTACGCCTGTACCAAGTCCTTTGCGATGGATCGGGAGGATGTGCGGCAGTCCCTGACGGTAATCCAGGCGGTGACAAAAGAGGTGGCGGCGGGGCGCAAATATGTGATTTTTCCTGAGGGTACCCGCAGCCGAAACGGCAATGAAATGAATGAATTTCATAGCGGCAGTTTCCGCTGCGCGCTGAAATCAAAGGCACCGGTGGTGCCGCTGGCATTCATCGACAGCTTTAAGGTACTGGATCAAAAGGGCAGCAAGCCGGTTTCTGTGCAGATGCACTTTTTGGAACCCATCTATTACGAAGAATATAAGGATATGAAGACAGTAGAATTGGCGGCGCTGGTAAAAGCGCGGATCCAGGCTGCCATTGACGAGCACAGCAATTGAAACCCAAAACAGGGCAGGAGGAACACCGAATGGAACACGGATATAAAGCAGCAGAACTGTTTTTGCAGGGTTATAACTGTGCCCAGGCGGTGGCAGTGGCATACTGCGACCTGACCGGCCTGACAGAAGAATTTTCCGCGAAAATGGCATCCTCCTTCGGCGGCGGAATGGGCCGTCAGCGGGAAGTTTGCGGCGCTGTCAGCGGAATGCTGATGGTGGCAGGCCTGCTGTATGGCTATGCTGTGCCCGGAGACGACCGGCAAAAGCGCCTCCATTATGCGATGGTGCAGGAACTATGTGCCCAATTCCGGGAAAGCGCAGGCAGCATCGTCTGCCGGGAGATTCTGAAAAATCCTCCTTCTGATCCGAATCCAACCCCCAGAACGGCGGAATACTACGCAAAGCGTCCCTGCGCCCGGATGGTGCTGCTGGCGGGGCAGATTTTGGACAGGTATATTGAAGAAAATCCCGTGACTTGAAGCCGAACTAAATTTTGGCAATTCACAGTTTGTCTATTGCAAAAAAACGAGTTTTCGGTTAGTATTATGACATAAAATGAACCCACCTACGGAGAGGAGTTTATAAAAATGAAACGCAATATCATTCGATTTGCCAGCCTGCTTCTGGTGCTGGCTATGGTTTTTCCCTTAGCCGCCTGCGGCAAAAAGAAAACCGTAAGCTACGATGCGGAAAAATTGGTCCAGTCTTTGCTGACGCAGGTACAGTTTGACGATGTGCTGGAAAGCGTCGGCAGCCGTGCTCCTCTGTACTTCTCCGATCTGCCTGAGGGGACTGAGGTACAGCTGTACCTGGGAAGCGGTTATTTTGCCGACGAGGTTGTGCTGTTTACGCTCCCCAGCGAAAAAGATCAGAATGCTGCTCTGACAGCGATCAATACCCATTTGGCGGAACTGCAGGATCAGTTCTCCAAGTATATTGCTGAGGAAGTTCCCAAGATCGAAAAGGCTGTTGTTTGGCAGGGTGCCAATTATCTGATCCTGGTGATCACCGACGATCATGCCAATGCCAAGCTGATCCTGGACAATGCCGCAAATCCCGACTATAAGCTGCCCGGCGGAAGCGTGACAACGGATCCTCCTGTTACCACCACGGAGCCTCCCACCACTACCGAGCCGCCTGCTACTACCACGGTGCCGCCTACTACGACGGAACCGACTGAGACGACGGTACCTCCCACAACGGTTCCTTCTACAACAACGCCGCCTGAGACCACCGTGCCTTCCACAACGGAAGACGATGATCAAGGCTCCGCCGGGTCCAGCATTTGCGTTGGTATCGACCCCAATACCGGCTATCCCATTTTGCAGAGCCTGTCCGGCACCTTTGAAAACTACAGCGGCATCATCCGTGTGGACAACCGGGCGATGGAACTGATCGGTTACAGCGATAAGAACTCCACCAACTACTGCGATTTGGTCAGCAAGGTGGCAGACGCGCTTGCTGGGGTATGCAATGTTTACAGCTTGCCTATCCCAACCTCCATCGGCATTATGGTGCCTGATGATATTCAGAAGAAGCTGAGCTACACCAATCAGGGCGATTCTATTGATAAGATCCTGGACAAAATGTCCGACAATGTCATCGGAGTGGATGTCTACGACAATATGATGAAGCACAGAGATGAGTATCTGTACTTCCGTACCGACCACCATTGGAACGGTATCGGCGCTTACTATGCTTATGAAGTGTTCTGTCAGATCAAGGGTGTCACGCCTTACACGATGGAGCAGCGGGAAGAAGTGACCTTCGATGGTTTCCTGGGTACGCTGTACACCAATGCCAACGTAAACAAGGATTCCAAGCTGCTGCCTGCCGATACGGTCTATGCCTACAAGCCTTACAGCAAGAATGCCACTATGACCTACTATGATACCAAGGGTAATGCGTATAAGTGGAACATTATTGCTAATGTGAAGAACTATGGCTCCGGCAGCAAGTACCTGACCTTCGCCGCCGGCGACCAGCCCCTTGCTATCTTTGAGAATCCCGATGTTACAGATGGCAGCGTCTGCATTGTGATCAAGGAGTCCTACGGCAACGCTTTGCTTCCGTATGTCGTGGACCACTACAGCACGGTTTATGAGATCGACTACCGCCACTGGACCGGCGATCTGGTGGAATACGCCAAGGAAGTTGGCGCCGACGATATTCTCTTCGCCAACAATGTGGGTATGATCAGCTCCAGCTCTCTGGTTGGCAAACTCAGCAAGATCATTCCTTAAAGAAAGACGAAAAGAGGTAAGCTATGGTATTCAGCAGTCTGCTCTTTCTTACAATTTTCCTTCCTGTAACGGTAGGACTCTATTATATCCTGCCTCAGAAGGCAAGAAATCTGCTGCTGCTGATTGTCAGCCTTCTGTTTTATGCCTGGGGAGAGCCGTCCCATATTCTTGTTATGGTCATCACCACAGCCTATATTTGGGTGTTTGGCCTGATCGTAGCAAAAGCCCTTGAAAAAGGGAAAAAGGGAACGGCAAAGCTGTTTCTGATCCTGACGCTGATCTTGAGTCTGGGAACGCTGGTGTTCTTTAAGTATACCGGATTCTTGGTGGAAACGGCCTCCTTCCTGCAGGGCACCGCGTTGGCAAACATTGCGCCGGCGTTGCCTATTGGCATCTCCTTTTATACCTTCCAGGCCCTTTCTTATATCATCGATGTGTACTGGGGCAGCGTGAAGGCTCAGAAAAACTGGTTCAATTTTACGATGTATATCAGCCTGTTTCCCCAGCTGATCGCAGGTCCCATTGTCCGTTATGCGGATGTGGAAACCCAAATCGAAAACCGGGAATGCTCCTTTGAAAAGATATTCCAGGGCATTTGGCGGTTCTGCATCGGCTTGGGCAAAAAGGTGCTGATCGCCAATCAGATCGGTGCTGTTTGGGAGACCCTCTCCGGAAACGGAACGGTGCTGGGCGCTTGGTTGGCGGCGCTGGCCTTTATGTTCCAGATCTATTTTGATTTTTCTGCTTATTCCGATATGGCTATCGGTCTTGGCAGAATGCTGGGCTTTGAATTTACGGAAAATTTCCGCTATCCCTATCAGTCTGACTCCATTACAGAATTTTGGCGCCGGTGGCATATTACCTTGAGCACCTGGTTCCGGGAGTATGTGTATATCCCTCTGGGCGGCAACCGAAAGGGCAAGGCCAGACAGATCTTAAACCTGTTTATCGTTTGGTTTCTCACCGGTTTTTGGCACGGTGCGGCGTGGCAGTTCCTTTTCTGGGGACTTTATTACTTCGTATTCCTGGTTCTGGAAAAACTGTTTTTGCTCAAGTGGCTGCAGAAGCTGCCCAAGGCATTGCGGCATATTTATTCGCTGATCGTTGTGCTGTTTGGCTGGGTGGTTTTCGCTTGTGCCGATCTGCGTACGGCTGTGGATATGTATCAGACAATGCTGGGCTTCGGCGGCGTTTTTGCGGACAAAGCCGCGCTGTTCTTCCTGGCAGGAAGCGCACTGCTGCTGGTCATCTGCGCCATTGGTTCTACCGACGTTCCCAGCCGTCTGGCCCAAGCTGCAGACAGAAAACTATCGGCGGCTGCATCCGGCTGGCTGCGTTACGGCATTTGTATTTTGATACTGCTGGCTTGTGTTGCATTCCTGGTGGCGGATTCCTATAATCCGTTCCTGTATTTCCGTTTTTAAGGAGGCGACGCAATGAAGAAAAATGTATTTTTTGTTGTTTCCTTCTTTTTGCTCCTGGCAATGCTGGCAGGTATGACCCTGTTTTTGCCGGCAAAGAAGATATCTGAAAATGAAAACCGGGAACTGGCTCAGATGCCGGTTCTGAATGGGGATACGGTTCTCAGCGGTGAGTTCCAGGAGGGGCTTTCCGATTTTCTCAGCGATCAGATACCGGGCAGAGATTTTTGGATCAGTCTGAATACCAATTTGAAAAAGCTGTTGGGACAGAAAGAAATTAACGGGGTTTACCTGGGCGAGGACGGCTACTATTTCCAGGCCTTTACCTCGGACAGTTACTCGGAATCCCGGAAGAATGCTGGCTTTGCACTGTTCGAAGAGTTTGCGGCGATGACGGATGCCTCTATTAAGATCCTGATGGTGCCTACCCCCGGTGCGGTGCTGGCGGACAAGCTGCCTGCCAATGCGCCGATGTATGATGCCGATGCGTTGTGGAGCGATTTGATCGCCGCTACGCCTTCCTGCCAGGTCATTGACCTGCGGCAGTTGTTTGCTAAGAATGCAGAGTATGCGCAGCTGTACTACCGGACAGATCATCACTGGACCGCTGACGGCGCCTACCTTGCCTATACGGCTTACTGCCAGTCGGTAGGTTTGGAGATAAAACCGGCATCCTACTTTGAAATCAAGCAGGTGTCCGACTGCTTCTACGGCACGATCTATTCCAAGGTGCTGGACAGTGCGGCCGAGCCTGACAGCGTCTATGCGCCCACACAGCTGCCTCAGATTACAGTAACCTATGATGACGGTGAAACTTCGGATACTTTGTACGCGGAGGAGTACCTGTCCCAAAAAGATAAATATGCTTATTTCTTTGGCGGCAACTACGGAAAAGTGGAGATCACTACCGAGGCGGGCAACGGCAAGACGCTGCTTGTGATCAAGGACTCCTTTGCCAACAGTATGATACCCTATCTTTTGGAGGATTACGAACGGATCGTTATGCTGGATATGCGTTATTTTGGCGGCAAGACCACGGATGTAATGACCCAGTACGGCGTAACGGATGTGCTTTTCCTGTACGAGATGACCAATTTGCTTACGGATATTGGCAATTTCAGCAAAATTTTGAAGTAATGCTAACCCGGCTTGTTTTTGCAAGCCGGGTTTTCCACGCATTGACAATTGCCTTTTGCTGTGCTAAAATAGCCCCAATGCGGGCGTGGTGGAATTGGCAGACACGTTGGATTTAGGTTCCAATGGGTAACCGTGCAGGTTCAAGTCCTGTCGCCCGTACCAGAAAAGAAACAACCTTTGTCTGTCTGACAAAGGTTGTTTCTTTTCAACGAAATAAATCCTAGCGGATTTGTGAAATTCGCTTCACGTGTGAAATATTGCTGCGCAATGTGAAATGCCTCGGGCGTCATCGAACGATTTCACTAAAAACAGCGTGAGCGTTCGAAGCCACACGCAAAGCTGCCGAAAAAGTTTGTGTTTAATTAAGAAAAGACGGCATTCTGCCACTTTTTCTACTGAGCTATACTTGCAGAAGCCTCAGGGCCGAAGAATTCCCGCAGAGCGGTCAGATATGCTTCCGGATCTACCGGATAACTTAAGCCGTGTCCTGCGCCGGGGACGGTCACCAGCTGCTTTCTGGCCCCGCAGGCATTGTAAACAACCTTGCTCATTTCACAAGGGACAAAATCATCACTTTCTCCGTGAAAGAAGATTACCGGAACGGTGCATTGCTTTACCATTTCTGCAGGGGAGCATTCCTCCAGATCAAAATGACCGTAGAGCCGTGCGCCCAGCTTTACAAAGGGATAGCTGATCCCCACTGGCAGTCCCATCTGGCGGATCACCTGGCGAATGATATCCCGGGGAGAGGAATAACCGCAGTCTGCCAAAATGCCGATCACATTATCCGGCAGGGGTTTTCCGCCTGCCATCAGCACCGTGGAAGCGCCCATAGAAATACCGGTCAGAATGATCTTGACATCCGGGCCAAAATGCCGGAGCATAAAATCTACCCAGGAAAGGCAATCCCGGTGTTCCCGGATTCCGAAGGTGATCACGTGCCCGTCGCTTCTGCCGCTGCACCGCTGATCCACGATCAGCGCACTTCTGCCCACCTGAAAGCATCGCTGGACACCGCCGGGCAGATCCCGTTCCGCGTTGCCGCGATAACCGTGAAACATCAGCTCGATGGGTGCGCCGGGAGCATATTCATAGAATTTTCCATATAGGGTTAGCCCGTCGAAAGATGTGATCGACACCGCTTCGTGGGGCATAGCCCGTACTTCTCTTGCCCAGGCTTCCATTGGTGCCCGGAATGCTTCGTAAATTTCGCCTTCCGGTATGTCAATTCCGTCGCTGGGCAGATTGTTCCGCTTCGGAACAAAAAATGCAATGCGGTAGCATATGTACGAAACGACCAGTGCAGCCAGGGTCAGCACACCTGCCACACCAACCAGGATCCATAAAATGTCCATTTCTTCATCTCCAACAATCAGATGCTCAAATTGTATCACTAAACACCGTAAAACAGCAAGAAAAATTTGCCAAAAAAGAAAAGTTCTTGCCAATTCTTCATAAATCCGTTACAATCATTCCCAGGAGAGTGAGAGGTTTGGATATTGAAGTAAATTACAAAAATAAAAAACGCTATAAAACGGCCAAGTATCCAATGCACCAAGGAAAATTTTGGACCTGGCTGATTTGGCTGCTTTCCAAAATCGCCCTGCGGGGAAAGCAATATAAGGTGGAAACCGTTGGGATGGAGGATTTGAAGCCGCCCTATATGCTGCTCAGCAATCATATGCACTTCATTGATTTTGAGTTGGCAGCAATGGGTACCTGGCCCAGCCCGGTAAGCAATGTGGTCAGCATCGACGGCTATGTGGTGAAGTGGTTTCTGCTGGAGTGGATCGGCGCCATTGCCACCCGGAAGTTCACAACGGATATGCACCTGGTAAAATCCATTCGCAAGGTTTTGCAGCGGGGTGATGTTCTGGCTATGTATCCTGAGGCGCGGTATTCTCCCTGCGGTACCCGGTCGTTTTTGCCGGACTCCCTGGGTAAGCTGGTGCGCATCAACAAGGTTCCTGTGGTAGCGGTGGTGCATCACGGCAATCATCTGTATGCTCCTTTTTGGAATTTCCGCAATAAGCGAAAAGTTCCGCTGCATACGACGATGAAGCTGATCCTCACGCCGGAGCAGATCGAGCAAATGAGCGTAGAGGAGATCAATGCGGTGCTTCGCCGGGAACTTTCTTACGACGATTACCGTTACCAGAAGGAAAACGGCATCCGAATTACAGAGCATTATCGGGCGGAGGGCCTGCACAAGGTGCTCTATCAGTGCCCGCACTGCCTGGCGGAATCGAAAATGGACTCCAAGGGCACGGAACTGTTCTGCACCGCCTGCGGCAAGCGATGGAACTGGAACGAGGATGGCACTTTGGAGGCGCTGACCGGCGAAACCGAATTCGACCACATTCCCGATTGGTTTGAATGGGAGCGTCAGCAGGTTCGGTCGCAGATCGAGCGGGGAGAATACTGCTTCAGCGACGAAGTGGAAGTGTATTCTTTGCCCCGGGTCTGGCGGTATATCCCGCTTGGTAAGGCAAAGCTGACCCATACCGTGGAAAACGGATTTGTGCTGGAAGGTCATTACCGCGGTCAGCGCTACTATATCCACCGCCAACCCGCCCAAACCAACAGCTTACACGTGGAATATGATTTTGGCCCCATCGACAAGGCGGACTATGTGGATATTTCCACGGAAAACGACTCCTTCTACTGCCACCCCACGCAGAAAAATGTGATCACCAAGCTGGCATTTGCCACAGAGGAGATATATCAGCGCAGTCTGCGTCGAAAGGAATTGGCGGTTGCGGAACGGGAAACAGCATCTGTCACATAAAAAAGACCGGTCAAGCGACCGGTCTTTTTTATGAAATCAGGAAATCACGGCGTCCGGATTGTTTCTGGAGTGGACCAGACCGGGATCCGGAAGATTCTCCACATTCGAGTCTTTAATCAGCTTCTTGGGGCAAACTGTGGCACACAGGCCGCAGTTGTCACATTTGCTGTAGTCAATGACTGCCAGATTTTTGGTAACGGTAATGGCATCGTTGGGGCAGATCTTTTTGCACAAACCGCAGCCCACGCAGCCTACGGTGCAGCCGCGGGTGGTAACAGCGCCCTTTGCCATAGAATTGCAGGCGATAACCACATTATGACCGGGCTCTACAGGAACGATCAGCCCACGGGGACACGCGGCAGCACAGGCCATACAGCCGACGCACAGATCCTCATCAACCACGGCAACGCCGTTTTGAATGGAGATGGCGCTGTATTTGCACTGCTGCACACAGCTGCCATAGCCAAGGCATCCAAATTTGCAGGAAAGCGGTCCGCGGCCACCGACCTTAGAGGCTGCTACGCAATTGTGGAAGCCTTCATAATTTGCCTTGATTCTTGCGCCGGAGATCTGGTTGCCCTCTTTGTCGTAGCCCTTTTCGCCGGAGCAACGGACCAAAGCTACCTTGCGGGTGACATTTACAGCCTGAACACCCATAATGGCGGCCATCGCCTGGGCGGCTTCATTGCCGCCGGAGGCACATTTGTCGATGGTTGTCTCACCGTTAAGCACGGCTTCTGCATAGCTGCTGCAGCCGGCATAGCCACAGCCGCCGCAGTTGGCGCAGGGCAGGCAATTATTCAGTTGTTCCAGCCGGGGATCGGTTTCTACATAGAAGACCTTGGAGGCTGCTGCCAGGATCAAACCGAAGATCAGACTCAATCCGCCCAGCAGAGCGATCGCAATCAAAATATCCATAGCGTTACCCCCTTAAGGAATCCGCAGGCCGGAGAAGCCCATAAAGGCCAGTGCCAGCAGACCCGCTGAGATCAGCGCGATGGGATAGCCCTTAAAGCAGGCAGGCGGCTCAGCTTTATCCACCCGCTCCCGCAAAGAGGAGAACAGAACGATGGCCAAGGCAAAACCTAAACCGCTGGCAGTGCCGTTGATGACGCTCAGCAGCAGATTGTAGCCCTTTTGCGCATTGGTGATTACCACAGCCAAAACCGCGCAGTTGGTGGTGATTAGCGGCAGGTAGACGCCCAAGGCGTTATACAAAGAGCGCACCTTCTTCTTCAGGAACATTTCCACCAGCTGAACAATGGAGGCAATGACCAAAATGAAGGCCACAGTCTGCATATAGTCCAATTCCAGCAGGATCAGCATCTGATTGACAAAGTAGCAGACAAAGGAGGCCAGCGCCATAACAAAGGTAACGGCCATACCCATACCCACAGCGGCGTTGATCCGCTTGGATACGCCCAGGAAGGGGCAAATGCCCAAGAACCTCACCAAAACATAGTTTTCACTCAGGAGCGCGGCGACGATGATAGATGTAACTTGCATCATTGTTTAGCAGCCTCCTTCTTTTTGTTTTTCATTTCCATACGCTTGGTCAGATATTGTGATGCGGCCAGAACAAAGCCCATCACCAAAAATCCGCCCACAGGCATAACCACATACAGTGCGGGATATCCTTCCGGAATGATGCGAATCCCTTCTCCGCCGTTGAGCAGGCCGCCGCCAAAGGTGCCGGAGCCCAGCAGTTCCCGGATCACGCAGATCAGAACCAGCGCCACAGTATAGCCGATGCCCTGGCACAGGCCGTCTACTGCGGAAGCCAGCACGCCGTGCTTGGAGGCGAAGCCTTCTGCCCGACCCAAAACAATGCAGTTGACTACGATCAGCGGAATAAAAACGCCCAGACTCTCCGACAGCGCGGGAATGTATGCCTTCAAAAGCAGATCCACGATGGTAACGAAGCCGGCAATGATGGTGATGTATGCGGCAATGCGGACCTGCGGCGGGATGACCTTGCGCAAAGCAGAGATCAGCATATTGGAGCAAATGGTGATGACAGTGACAGCAAGACCCATACCGATGCCGTTAAACAGGCTGGTGGAAATGGCCAATGTGGAACACATACCCAGCATCTGCACCAAAACGGGGTTTTTGGTCAGCAGACCCTCTTTTAATTGTTTACGAAATCCCATAAGGCACCTCCTTAACCTAAGCCTGCCACGCAGGAAAGCGCGGCGTTGATGCCGCTACAAATCGCCCGGGATGTGATCGTTGCGCCGGTAATGGCATCGATGGCGCCACCGTCCTTTGTGACGGAAACTATGCCGGTTTGACCTACAAACTGATCCCGGAAAGCGGCACCTGCGGCGGTATCCGCGGCGGCCACCGCACCCAGACTTGCGGTTTCGGAATGGGAAATGATGGAAATTCCCAAGACCTTACCGTCCAGATCCACACCTACCATCATAGTGATGGTGTTGTCAAAACCGGCGGGAGCGACTTCTACGGCATATCCGTTTGCGCCCTTGTAAATTTTGGAGACCAGACCGGTTTTGTCGGAGAAGTCTGTAATTTCTGTATCATAGCCGCCGGGAAGCACCTGTTCGATGGCCTTTGCGGTCTTTTCTGCGTTGGCTTGCGCAATAATGGGCTTGGTGACTTGGTTGACCAGTGCCAAAATCGCGGCAACCGCCGCAGCTATGAGAAGCAATGTCAAGGTCAGGCGCAGGATGTATTTCGTTGTGGATTCCTGTTTCATTTCTTCGCCGCCTCCTTTCGGGGAGCACCGTACTTAGTGGGGCGACCGATGCGGTCCAGCAAAACGACACAGGCGTTCATCACCAGGATCGCATAGGAAACGCCTTCGTTGTAGCCGCCGAAGTAGCGGATGACCACAGTCAACAGACCACAGCCGATGGCATATACGGCCTGACCCAGTTTGGTGATGGGGGAAGTGACATAATCGGTGGCCATAAAAATGGCACCCAGCATCAATCCTCCGCCAAACAGATGGGCGGCCATCCAGCTCAGCCGGTCATTGCCCATAGGGAACAGGAAGGTCAGCACTGCCACAGTGCCGATATAGAAAAGCGGGATCCGGGCAGAAATGACCTTGCGGATCAGCAAGTAGGCAAGACCGATCAGAAGCAACAGGGCAGAGGTTTCGCCCAGGCAACCACTCACATTACCCAGAAACATATCCCAAATGGAATCTGCAGGCATCTGGCCCTGATGCATAGAGGCCAAAGGTGTGGCAGAAGTGACGATATCCGCGGTGGAGAAAATGCCGGCCTGATTCTCCCAGCCTACCTTGACCCAGGTGGACATAGCCACGGGCCAGCTGAACATAAAGGCCCGGGCCGCCAGGGCGGGATTAAAAATGTTTTTGCCGATACCGCCAAAGAGCATTTTGACCACGATGATGGCAAACAGATCGCCGATGATCAACTGCCAGTAGGCAATGGTGGGCGGGCAGACAAATGCCAGCAGAACGCCGGTCACGCAGGCGGACAGATCGTAGGTTTTGTCAGCCTGCTTCATCAGCTTGTTCCAGAGCTTCTCAAACAGGAAGCAGGCAAGAACAGAAACGGCAACCACCATCAGTGCCCGGGGGCCGAAAAAGTATACCGAGCCCAGCAGTGCGGGAGTCAGTGCGATCAACACATCCCGCATAATGGTTTGGGTGGTGGTTTTGGTATGGGCGTGGGGAGAGCTGGAGATCGTCAGCTCGTAGTAATATTTCATCTGTGCCATATCTCCACCTCCTTATTTCTTAGCGGCAGCCGCAGCCGCGGCACGGGCATCGGTGAGTTTTTGCTTGCCGGAGCGGAAAGCCAACACCAGAGGCACGGCGGCAGGGCAATTGTAAGCACAACAGCCGCATTCGCAGCAATCCAGCAGATTGGAAGCTTTGATCTCCTCCATATCGTTGGTGTATAGCGCTTTGTACATCAAAACGGGAACCAAACGCATAGGACATACATCAATGCATTTGCCGCAACGGATGCAGTGGGGTTCTTCAACGGTAAAGCGGCTCTGTTTGCCCAGCACCGTCACTGCATTGCAGGCCTTAATAGTGGGTACGGCCAAGTCAAACTGGGCGGCACCCATCATTGGACCGCCGGAGAGGACCTTGTAGGGATTCTCGGAAAGACCGCAGGCTTCAATAAGGCTGATATAGCTGGTGCCGATGGGAACCAACAAATTCTTGGGCTCCATCAGAATATTGCCGGAAACGGTGACGATGCGCTGGATCAGAGGCATTCCTTTGTAGACCGCGTCAGCGATGGCCTTACAGGAGGCGGCATTGAACACTGCACAGCCCACAGCGACGGGCAAACCGGCACTGGGGACCTGACGGCCGGTGATGGCCTGGATCAGCTGCTTTTCCGCGCCCTGGGGATACATTGCCGGCAGCACATCCACAATAATTCCGGAATCGGCCACATTGGCCTTCAGAGCCTGGATCGCTTCTGGCTTATTGCTTTCAATGCCAATATGTGCTTCCTGCAATCCCAGGATCTTCATAATGACCTTAATGCCGGCAATCACATCTTCGGGATGCTCCCGGCATAGCCGATCATCGGCAGTAATGTAGGGCTCGCATTCGCCGGCATTGACGATAATGGTATCCACCTTGCCAATGGCGCCGGAGAGCTTCACGTGGGTGGGGAAGGAAGCACCGCCCATACCCACGATGCCTGCCTCCCGGATAATGCTGATGAGCTCCTGCGGCGTAAGCGCATCCACTTCCTGCTGGGAGCGGGGTTTGATCTCATCTGCCAGAGAGTCCTGATGATCGTTTTCAATGACCACGCTCATAACGGTGGTGCCGTTGGAGTGGGGACGTGCCTCCACAGCCTTGACCTTACCGGATACGGATGCGTGGACAGGGACACAAAGACCCTCATTGTCACCGATTTTTTGTCCTTTTTTGACCTGGTCGTTTTTCTTTACCAGAGGCAGGCAGGGAACGCCGATATGCTGAGACATAGAGATCACTACGATATCCGGCTCGGGAAAACTCTGCACTGCGAAATCTCTGGTATGCTTATTTTCTTTGGGATGCACACCACCAAAAAACGAAAATGCCATAGTAAATCACCTCTTCCACAGATTATGAAAGGAATTATATTTATCATACTGCAAAAAAGCGAAATTGTCTACCTTTTTTGTATATTTGCAAACATTTTCCGGATCCTCTTTACAATATCCCCGGAACATATTATAATCAGCATATCATAAACAAGGAAAGGAGCCACGCCAATGCATACCGAAAAGCTGAATTTTCAAAAATGGGATATGGTTGCCGTGGCGGTCATACTATGCCTGTCTGTGCTGGTGTTTGCTTTATTTCTTCCCCCAAAGGGGACTGCGGCTTCCAGCGCGGAGATCTATTTGGAAGGCAAACTGATCAAAACCGTTTCCCTGGCGGTGGATCAGGAATTCACCGTTACGGGAGTCTACAGCAACACCGTTGCTATCCGGGACGGAAAGATTGCAGTGATCTACTCCAATTGCCCGGGTGAGGACTGCGTGCACATTGGCTGGACAGCCAGCGCCGGCAGAAGCGTTGTGTGCCTGCCAAACGCTTTGGAGATCCGGATTGTGGCAGGGTCATCCGATGTGGACTTTGTGGTGGGGTGAGCATATGGGAAAAGCAAAACAGATTTCTCTGTGCGCCATCTTCGTTGCGCTGGCCTTGGGCCTTTCCTACACAGAGCGATTGATCCCGTTGCAGCTGATCGTCCCACTGCCGGGCATTAAGCTGGGTCTTGCCAATACGGTTACGCTGATCGCGCTGTGCTTATTCAAAACCAGATATGCTGGAATGATCCTCTTGGCTCGCTGCATATTCGGTGCTGTTTTTGGCGGAGGTATAACCGGTATGCTTTTTTCCTTGTGCGGCGGCGCTTTGGCGCTGGGCACTATGCTGGCAGCCAGGAAAACTGCCCTGTTTTCCGTATATGGTATCAGCATACTGGGGGCTGCGGCCCACAGCGTCGGGCAAATTTTGGCGGCAATGGCACTGTTTCGGTCGGTTTATATCGGTGGATATCTTCCGTATTTATTGCTGGTTTCCGTTGTTACGGGTATGCTCACCGGGGGCATTTGTGCGGGCATCCTGCGGATATTGCCCAAAGCGCACATAGTGCTGCCTGTACAAATGAGGAGGGAAAGCCGATGAAACGATGCGTTGCCCTTTTGCTGGGGATCTGTATGTTGTTTGGCGGCTGTGCGCTGTCGCTGAATTCTGCGCCAAAGCAGTTTACGGTCACCTATCTGAATCTGTTTGACACGGTTACAACCGTCATCAGCGCTGAGGGAACGGAAGAGGCGTTTCAGCAGAACGCGCAGGTAATTTACGAAGAATTGCTGATCTACCACAAATTACTGGATATATACAATGATTATGAGGGAATTGCGAATCTGAAAACCGTCAATGATCAAGCAGGTGTTGCGCCCGTAACGGTTGACCCGGTCATCATCCGGTTTTTGCAATGCTGCAAGGACTATTACGCTCTGACGGGTGGCAAGGTAAATGTGGCAATGGGCAGCGTTCTGCGGTTATGGCACGAAGCAAGGACGCAAAGCCTGGAAGACCCGGAAAATGCAGCAATACCGGATGCCGATGCCCTCAGCTTGGCGATCCAGCACACGGATATGGATTGCGTCATTCTGGACGAAGCGGCTTCGACGGTTTATCTCTCCGATCCGGAAATGTCCTTGGATGTGGGCGCCATTGCCAAGGGTTGGGCAGCTCAGCAGGTGGCGGAAAAAGCCCCGGCCGGGATGCTGATCAGCATAGGCGGCAATGTGTGCGCCACAGGTCCGAAATACGCGGATGGCACGCCCTGGGTGGTGGGCATTCAAGATCCTGATAACAGCGGCAGCTATTTGCGTACCCTCCAGGTTTCCGGAGGAGCGGTGGTAACCAGCGGGGATTATCAAAGATTTTTCACCATGGCGGGTAAAACCTACCACCATATTATTGACCCTCAAACCCAAATGCCTGCCGGTTATTGGCGCAGTGTTACTGTGATCTGTGCCGATTCCGCCCTTGCGGATGCACTGTCTACGGCGCTGTTTCTCCTTCCGCTGGCAGAAGGCAGGGAACTGGCAGAGCAGTGCGGCGTTCAGGCGCTGTGGCTGGATGGGGCCGGCAACGAATTTATGACAAACGGATTGCCAATTTCCTAAAAAAAGAAGCACCCTTGTGATATGCACCCAAAAAGTTAGACACTTTTTGGGTGTATATCATTGCGCAGGGTGCTTCTTTTTTATCAGTAACTCAAAGATTCTAAGTACTCTTCCAAAGTCAAGCCGCTTTCGTGGATGTCTTTTGCGATTTCCGTGCCCACATAGCGGTAGTGCCAGGGTTCATAAATAATGCCGGTGACATCGGTCTTGTCTGCGGGGTAGCGGAGAATGAAACCGTATTTCCAGCAGTTTTCCATCAGCCATTGCTGGCCGGGCAGATTCGCCTGCTCTTCCACCAAATCCCAAATGGCGGTATCGATGAGATCCACAGCCAGACCAAGCTGGTGTTCACTGGTACCGGGAATGGCGCTGATGGTGGCGGCCACGATTTTAGCCTCCTCCCGGGAGTAGCCGTTATTTATCTGCTTGTTGACCTGCCGATTGTACAGGTACTCCTGGTAGGCCTGGGTGCGGTAGGAGGAGATAATATAAATGCTGTGACCTTCTGCGATACAGTCGTTGATCATCTGCAGCAGCGCATCGTGACAGCTGGCATCCACCTTCGTGTCGTCCCGGGCAAGACGGCCGGTGATCTCGATCAGTTCCGGCTCATAGTCTTCGGGAACATAGTTCCAGGGATTGACCAACAGGATCTCAGAACCATCTTTGGCAAAATAACGGGTTTTGCCGTCGATCTCTGTCTTGCCCAGAGCCCGGCTGCCGTCTTCATTAAAGTAGTAAGTAACGCCGTCGATCTCCTGCCAGCCGGTGACCAAGCTGGATTGTTCATCGTAGTAATAAAGCTTGCCGTCCTGCTCTACCCAGCCCACAGGCGGTTCGGTGGTGGTGGGCGGAACGGTTGTAGTAGGTGCAACAGTGCTAGTGGGCGGAACAGTGGTGGTGGGCGGAATAGTGGTGGTGGGCGGTGTAGTGTCGGAGGGATCGTCTTTTGGCACAAACTGTGCTACGATCAGCAGCCCACAAAGTATCACAACCAGAATTAAAACAAATCTTTTCATAAGGGTCACTTCCGTTAAGGGGTTTTCTATATTTTAGCATAGCGCCCCTTGATTCGCAAGGGTTTAAGGTTTACAATTTGTAGAAATTATGCTATAATTGTCGCAATTACAGGAAGCGAGGGATGGCCGTGCAAACAGGCGATGCAATGTATCAGCAGTATTTAGATATTTTGCGGGAAGAGTTACGCCCGGCTATGGGCTGTACAGAACCCATCGCGCTGGCGTTGGCAGGCGCAAAAGCCCGGGCGTTGTTGGGCAGCTTGCCGGAGAGAGTGGAAGTGTCGGTCAGTGGCAATATTATCAAAAATGTCAAGAGTGTCATTGTGCCCAATACCGGCGGTATGCACGGTATCGGTCCCGCAGTCTGCGCAGGTATCGTTGCAGGTGATCCGGATCGGGAACTGCAGGTCATCAGCGGCATTACGGCAGCGGATCAAGCCGCCATCCGGCAATTTATGGAAGGCATCGAGCTGGCGATCCGTCCTGCGGATTCAGAGCTGATTTTTGATATTGACCTGCGGCTGTTCCGGGGGCAGACGTCTGCCCGGCTGCGGATCGTCAACCACCATACCAATTTTGTGTATATGGAGAAAAACGGCGAGGTGCTGCTGGATCTGCCGGTGGAGGAATCGTCGGAGGATCATTTGACGGACAAATCCTGCCTTTCCATCGAGAAAATCGTGGAATTTGCGGATATTTTGGATGTGGCGGATGTCCGGGAGTTGGTGGGCAATCAGATTGCTTGCAATCTGGCCATCGCCGAGGAGGGTATCCGAGGCGCCTGGGGCGCCAATGTGGGCAGCGTGATTCTCAAGACCCAGGGCGCGCTTTTAAGCAAAAAAGCTGCGGCCTACGCGGCAGCGGGCTCTGATGCCCGAATGAGTGGTTGTGAGATGCCGGTGATCATTCTCTCCGGCAGCGGCAACCAAGGCATTACCGCCAGTGTTCCGGTGGCGATCTATGCCCGGGAACTGGGCTGCACCGAAGAACAAATGCTCCGGGCGGTAACCTTGAGCGACTTGGTGACTATCCATCAAAAAACCGGAATCGGTCGGCTGTCCGCTTACTGCGGTGCTATCAGCGCCGGCTGTGGCGCCGGCGCTGGCATCGCCTATTTGCAGGGCGGTAAATTCCACGCTGTTGCCCATACAGTGGTCAATGCCATTGCTATTTTATCCGGTACGATCTGCGATGGCGCAAAACCTTCCTGTGCGGCAAAGATCGCCGCGGCGGTGGACGCAGGCATTTTGGGCTGGGAGATGTATACAGAGAACCAGCAGTTCCACGGGGGTGACGGCATTCTTACCAAGGGCGTGGACAAAACTGTGGACAATGTGGGTCGCCTTGCCCGGGAAGGTATGCGGGAGACAGATAAGACGATCCTGAAAATTATGTTGGACGAATAAAAAACGGTACGCCTTACGCTGTTTCTCATAGGGATTTTTTAGCGTAATGCGGTGGCGTGGAGTAGGACGGACAGTTTCGGCTGTCCGTCCTTTCCTTTTATCCCGCTTGCTCAAATGCATCGGGACTGAGGTTTCCGATGTATCGGAAATAAATATCGATTTGCTGTTCCGCAGAGGTCGACCATTTTTGTGTCCGTTCGTGTATCACGATCTTGGCAACGAATGTGCGGAGGATTTCTGCGTTCAGTTCTTGCAGGTCGGTGTATTTTCGAACGATTGCCAAGAACTTTTCTACATTGGTTGCCTGTGCTTTCAGTTCTTCAATACGTTCCTGCAGCTTTGGAACAGTTTCCTTTATTTCTCTCTGCTCCTGATTGTAAATATCCGAGAGCATTCGGAACTGCTCGTTTGTGACTCTGCCGAGGACATTATCCTCATACAGTTTTTTGAACAGCATATTTATTTCTCCGTTGCGCTTTTCGAGTTTACCGAGCTCCACAGTTTTGGTGCTTAACTCCTTACGAGCTTCCGCCGCGCTTTTTCTGTTAATAAAGTCGATAACTAATGCCGATACATCTTCATAATGAGCATAGAACGTACTGCGGTCAATATCTGC
>CAYVSU010000016.1:0-21058 GCA_964454215.1 uncultured Oscillospiraceae bacterium
GGCGGCTATACTTACACAAACGGCGTCACCGGCGACAGCATTTCCTGGGAATCCAACGGTTTCGTCAACAAGAGTGCTATTCAGTATGTCATCAAAGAGGCCTCTGCTGCCGTTCCCACAAACTAATTCGTCCTGGCATAACTGCACATACCGACCGGAAGGCCGGTATGTGCAGTTGTACGCTATTATCAGAATCTTTTCTGTTCCCTCTTTTTAAGTTTTTTATAAGTTGGTACGATTATGGAACTATTTCTTTCTATTTTAATCAACGGTCTGAGCCTGGGCGGCATTTACGCTATGATTGCCCTGGGCTACACTATGGTGTACGGCATTGCGAAAATGCTGAACTTTGCCCACGGCGATGTGATTATGGTAAGCGGCTATATGCTCTTTGTGTTTATGGCCACCAATAACCCTCTGCTGGCGATCCTGCTGGCAGCGGCTTCCTGCACCGTGCTGGGCGTTCTGATTGAGCGGATAGCATATCGTCCCCTGCGGGGCGCATCCCCCCTGGCGGTACTGATCACCGCCATCGGTGTCAGCTATCTGCTGCAAAGTCTGGCGCAAATCATTTTCGGTTCTGCGCCCAAAATGTTCACCGTGTATGAATTTGGCGCGGTGAAGCTGATGGGCGTTACCGTGCAAGTCTCCGCGCTGGTCACTTTGGCCGTGACTTTCGTGATTATGACCGCTTTGACCCTGTTCGTCAAATACACCCGGTTGGGCCGGGCAATGATCGCCGTGTCTGAGGATAAGGGCGCTGCCCAGCTTATGGGCATCAACGTCAACCGGATCATCACCATCACCTTTGCCATTGGCTCCGCACTGGCTGCGCTGGCAGGCCTGTTCTATCTGTTGAAAGCCCCCAGTGTTACCAGCACTATGGGTGCAATGCCCGGCATCAAAGCCTTTACCGCCGCGGTCATCGGCGGTATTGGTTCCATCCCCGGCGCTATGCTGGGCGGCATTTTGCTTGGCATGATCGAAGCTATTTCCTATAAGATCACCGCCATTGCACCCTACACCGATGCCATTGAATTCTCGATCCTGATTCTGATTCTGCTGGTCAGGCCCACAGGTTTCCTGGGCAAGAAACGGAGGGAAAAGGTATGAGATTAGGCAAATTCAAGCTGCGGCATTACATCAATTACATTGTTATCGGCATTATGACCGCCATCCTGGGCGGTATGAGCCTTGCGGGCAACCAATTTGATAACTCTCTGCTGTTCCTGTTGGAAAAGGTGGCCATCAGCATCATTTTGGCGGTTTCCCTATCTTTGGTCGTAGGCTTTTTGGGCGAGCTTTCCCTTGGCCACGCCGGCTTTATGTGCGTGGGTGCTTACATTGGCGGCAAAGTCTCCGTTCTTTTGGAAAGCTCTTTGGGCAACACCCCTGCAAACTTTGCAATTTCCCTGCTGGCAGGTTGCGCCGCCGCTGCTGTCTGCGGTATCATTATTGGCATTCCTGCCCTGCGGCTGCGGGGTGACTATTTGGCGATCGTGACCCTTGCCTTTGGCGAGATCGTCCGGTCTCTGTTCCAAAACTCCTCCGACGAAAGCTTCGGTGGTGCACTGGGTCTCTCCACACCCCGTTACAACAAGCATTTCCTGTTTATTTTCGCATTCATTCTGGTGCTTCTGACCTTAATGGTAGTGCAGAATCTGATGCGCTCCAAGCACGGCCGGGCTATCACCGCCATCCGGGATAACGAGATCGCTGCCCGGGCGACCGGTACCAATGTGACCAAATACAAACTTTTGGCCTTCACAGTCTCCGCTGCCTTGGCAGGCGTAGCCGGTGTGCTTTACAGCTTCAGTAACTATACCGTACAGAGCGCCAAGTTCAGTTATAACTACTCCATCGAGATTTTGGTAATGGTGGTGTTGGGCGGTATGGGCAGTATCAACGGTGCCATTCTTTCCGCTGCGCTGATCACTTACCTGAACACCAAGCTGGCAACAGTCCTCACCGGCGATCTGGCAGTGCTGCAGAATCTGTTCTACGCGCTGATCCTCATCCTCATCGTGATCTATAACAACGCCCCTGCTCTCAAGGGCTTCCGGGACAAGTACAATCTTGGCACGTTGGTAGCAAAGCTCCGCAAAAACAACCACGATCCTGCCCGGATCAAGGATGACGCAGCAAAATGGGATGTTGTTCCCACTAAGATCAGTATGGACGAGATCCTATCCGTGGATTTGCTGCCCCAGGATCTAAGCGGTGACCGCTACGAGGGGGGGAACAAGTAATGGCAGACTTTATGCTTGAAACCAAAAATATAGGTATTTCCTTCGGCGGCCTGAAAGCAGCACAGGATGTGAGTCTGAAAGTAAAGAAAAACCAGATCTACGGCTTGATCGGTCCCAACGGTGCAGGCAAAACCACCATTTTTAACCTGCTGACCTGCGTTTATAAGCCCACCTCCGGCACCTTCTATCTGGACGGCGAGGAAATGCGGGGACTTACCCCCGACAAGATCAATCTCAAAGGCATTGCCCGCACATTCCAAAATATCCGGCTGTTTAACAATATGACGGTTATTCGCAATGTTATGGTGGGATTGCATCACGATCCCGCATTTCGGTGCAGCGTTTTGGCGTCCCTTTTGCGGCTGCCCCGGCATTTCAAGGTAGAAAAAGCTATGCGGGAACGGGCAAAGGAGCTGCTGCGGATCTTCGATTTAGAACAGGACCGCAACTCCCTCGCCTGTAATCTGCCCTACGGCAAGCAGCGCAAGCTGGAAATTGCCCGGGCCCTGGCCACCAACCCCAAGCTTTTGCTGCTGGACGAGCCCGCGGCCGGTATGAATCCCCACGAAACAGAAGACCTTGCGCAAACCATTAGGCTGATCCGGGACACCTTTGATATGACCATTCTGCTGATCGAGCACGATATGAACTTCGTATCCAATTTGTGCGACGAGATCACGGTTTTGAACTTCGGCACAGTCCTTGCCGAAGGCGAAACGAAAGCGGTTCTGCAAGATCCCGAAGTCATCAGGGCATACATTGGAGGTTGAGTTATGGCAATGTTGGAAGTTAAAAATCTGGAAGTGTACTACGGCGTGATCTGCGCCTTGAAGGGTATCAGCTTTCAGGTCAATCAAGGACAGATCGTATCTTTGATCGGCGCCAACGGTGCCGGTAAGACCACAATGATGCAGAGTATCGTGGGTCTGATCCCCAAACGAAACGGAACCGTCATCTTCGACGGTCACGACATTTCCAAGACTCCTTGCCACAAGATCGTGGGAATGGGTATGACTCAGGTCCCCGAGGGACGGCGAATCTTTCAGGAGCTTTCCGTTTACGAAAATCTCTTGATGGGCGCTTACACAAAGCGGGATCCCCATCAATTCAAAGCAGATTTGGCATCCATCTTTGACCGGTTTCCCCGGTTGGCCGAGCGGCGCAATCAGATCGCCGGCACGCTGTCCGGCGGTGAGCAACAGATGCTGGCTATGAGTCGGGCGCTGATGTGCCGGCCGAAGCTTCTGATGCTGGATGAGCCATCAATGGGACTTTCTCCCCTGCTGGTGGATCAGGTGTTTGAGATCATTCAGGACATCAACAAAGACGGCACCACAATTTTGCTGGTGGAGCAGAACGCAGGCAAGTCCCTTGCTATCTCCGACCAAGCCTATGTGATGGAGAACGGCAGCATTGTACTTTCCGGTACCGGCGCAGAACTGGCCGCCAGCGAAAAAGTACAAAAAGCCTATCTAGGCGGTTGACAACATAAGACCCGGTTCGGTAATGCCGAACCGGGTCTTCTTTCTGTGATTGGGGATTTTTTCGAATCAGCAGCGCATCATCCGCGCCCATTGAATCGGATCGCTGTTTGACACACTCAGCTTGCTGCTGTTGCCGTTACTGTTTTCATTCAGGTGCCACACCGCGTACAGCTGGCAATTGCCATCGACAGTAAGGCTGTCGCCGGGTTGATAATCCGCCGCAGTAGCGCCGATACTGGTGGCCCAGCCCAGGAAGGTATAGCCCGTCCGGGTGGAGATTTCGCTGCTCAAAGTCAGCGCCATTCCGTGGATCTTGGTTTGGCTGTCGGGGACTGTAGTGCCGCTGTTGGCGTGGTAAGAAACTGTGTAGGTGCTCAGTTCCCAGAGGGCGTACAGGGTAGTATTCCCCTCTGTGGCAAAGCTGGCGCCGGGCTGATAGTCCGCAACAGCAGCATTACTGCCGGTAGCCCAGCCCAGGAAGGTGTAGCCCGTCCGGGTGGGAATCACGCTGCTCAGAATCAGATCTATGCCGTACGCCTTTGCCTGACTGGCAGGGCCATCTGTTCCGCCATTAGCATCATAGGTAACCGTATAGGTGTCCGCTGCCCACACGGCATACAAAATTGTATCGCCTTCCAGAGTAAAGCTGGCACCGGGCTGATAGTCCGCAGCCGCTGCATCCATACTGGCAGACCAACCGAGGAAAACATACCCCGCCCGGGTGGGAATCGTGCTATTCAAAATTAAAGGAATATCGTGGGTCTTTTCCTGGCCTTCCGGGGCATCAACGCCGCCGTTGGCATCGTAAGTGATCACATAGATATCTGCCTGCCACACCGCATACAAGGTGGTATCGCCCTCCAGCAGGAAGTTACCCTGGGGCAGATATTCTGCCTCTGTTGCATCCGCGCTGGTGGACCAGCCCAGGAAGGTGTAACCTGTCCGGGTGGGAGCGGTGCTGGGCAAAGTCAATGCTATATCGTGGGTCTTTTCCTGACTTTCCGGGGCGTCGACGCCGCCGTTGGCGTCAACAATAACCGTATAGGTATTTGCCTTCCACACTGCGTACAGGGTGATTTTGCTGTCCGCAGTATAGCTGTCGCTGGGCTGATATGTGGCAGAGGTAGCTTTGGCGCTGGCAGCCCAGCCCAGGAAGGTGTAGCCCGTCCGGGTAGGAACGGTACTGCTCAGAGTCAGCGCCGTACCGTGGGTCTTGGTTTGACTGCCGGGCGCGCCGCTGCCGCCGTTGGCGTTATAGGTGACGGTGTAGGTGGTTACTTTCCAAACCGCATACAGGGTCGTATCACTGTTGGTTTTGAAGCTGCCGCCGGACTGATAATCCGCAGCCGTTGCACCGGCGCTGGTGGACCAGCCCAGGAAGGTGTAGCCCGTCCGGGTAGGAACGGTACTGCTCAGAGTCAGCGTCGTTCCGTGGGTCTTGGTTTGACTGCCAGGCGCGCCGCTGCCGCCGTTGGCGTTATAGGTGACGGTGTAAGTATTGGCCTTCCATACCGCGTACAGTGTAGTATCGCCATCTTCGGCAAAGCTGGCACCGGGCTGATAGTCCGCTGTAGTGGCGCTGGCGCTGATGGCCCAGCCCTGGAAAGTATATCCTGTCCGGGTAGGAGCGGTACTGCTCAGAGTCAGCGTCGTTCCGTGGGTCTTGGTTTGACTGCCAGGCGCGCCGCTGCCGCCGTTGGCATTATAGGTAACGGTATAGGTGCTTGCCTTGGCTGTCAGATAAGCCATAGACACATAGCCGGAAATGCCGTCGTAGGTCACGTGAGCCCAATCGCTGTCGCCGGTACCGCTGGCTTTGGTCACCGTGACCTCCGCTCCCCGGGGAATTGAGCCAAGCTGGGAATAGGAAGTTCCATGACCGCTGCGGATCCGCAGAGAGGTGCTTTCCGTGGTGCAGATATAGGTCCCCGCATAGGTCGCAGAGCAATCACAAGTGGTGGTCGTGGCGCTGCTGGAATCGCCGGAACTGCTGGAGCTGCCGTCAAGGGGTCTGCCCATTTTTACCACATATGTACAGGGATTGTTAGAGTAAAATTTACCGGTATTGGTGGCGTTGTTGTGGGCTGCGTAAACCGGCACGCCGCCGGTCGTGCTGATGATGATTCCCACATGGCCGTCGTTATACGGGCCGCCGGTACCGCCGGGCATAAACACGATATCGCCCACCTCGATGACGGACTTATCCGGCGCTGTGATCACCTCGTAGCGCTCCGCCAAATACAGGAGCAGCGAAGCGGGGCATTTATAAGGGTTGGTATATGCACCCAAAGTTCCCCGGTTGCCTTCGTAGGACATTGTGGTAGAAGAGTAATACTTTGCTTTATTAGGAATGGTAATTCCACCGGCTGCAAGACAACGGGAAACAAACTCGCCGCAAAGACCGACACCATCATTCCAATATTTGTTTGCGAACGCTACCGCCGCGGACACATCATATACCTCTGCTGCACGGGCTACACAAACCGAGCCGGAAAACGCCCCCAGCATCAGTGCCAATGTCAAAATGATCGCTAGCAGTCTTTTGGTCATTTCTTTCTCTCCTTGTTGCTACAAAACCTACGCAAAAATGATGTAATCATATTGTAACCTTTTGCAACAAGAATGTCAATATTTCTCTTCTCTTCGCAGCATATTTTTTCTGCTTGAATGGCTTGCCGTGATAATTCGGCAGAAAGGATCCATACTAACAGCATCTATCCTTCGGAGGAATGCGGCAGTATGGATATTTTTGATGGGCTCGCGCTGGTGGGCGGACTGAGTCTTTTTCTGTTTGGTATGCACATTATGGGAGAAGCGCTGGAACGCAGAGCCGGCGGCAAGCTGCGCATTCTGCTGGAAAAGCTTACCAACGGGCGTTTTTTGGGTTTTTTGACCGGTCTTTTTGTCACTGCCGCAATTCAAAGCTCCTCAGCAACTACCGTAATGGTGGTAGGCTTTGTCAACTCCGGACTAATGCGCCTTTCTCAGGCAGTGAATGTGATTATGGGTGCCAATGTGGGTACCACCGTAACTGCCTGGATCTTAAGTCTTTCCGGCATTGAAAGCAGCAATTTTTTTCTGCAGTTTTTAAAACCGACAGCCTTTTCCCCTGTTTTGGCGCTGGTCGGCATCGTTTTTTTGCTGTTTTATAAAAGCAGCGAGAAAAAAGACACCGGAACCATTCTTTTGGGTTTTGCCACGCTGATGTTCGGCATGGAGGCTATGTCAGATGCCGTATCCGGACTTCGGAATGTGCCCCAGTTTCAGCGGCTCTTTCTGGCATTCCAGAATCCCTTGCTGGGAATGCTTGCCGGCGCGGCCCTGACCGCCATCATTCAATCCAGCTCTGCTTCCGTGGGGATCCTGCAATCTTTGTCAAGCACCGGGCAGGTGACCTACGGTGCCGCCATTCCTATCATCATTGGACAGAACATCGGCACCTGCATCACCGCTGTGCTTTCTGCCGTTGGTGCCAGCCAAAACGCAAAGCGGGCGGCGCTGGTGCATCTTAGCTTCAATGTGATCGGTGCGTTGGTATGGCTGGCGGTTTTTTGGACGATCAAAGCCGTTCTTGCCCCCACCTTTCTCAACGAAACCGCTTCGCTGTTTGGCATTGCCGCAAGCCACACTGTTTTTAATGTGCTTTGTACCGTTTTGCTGTTTCCAATGGCCGGTGTTTTGGAGCGGATGGTGATCCGACTGATTCCGGAAAAAGCATAAAAAACGCAGGGATTTTCCCTGCGTTTTTTTGGATCTTCCTTATACAATGCCCTGGGCGGTCATCGCATCGGCGACCTTCAGGAAGCCGGCGATATTTGCACCCACTACATAGTCTCCCTCACAGCCGTATTCCCGGGCTGCGGTGTCAATGTTGTGGAAAATATTCACCATAATGCTCTTAAGCTTGCTGTCTACTTCCTCGAAGCTCCAGCTCAGGCGTTCGGAGTTTTGGCTCATTTCCAAAGCAGAAGTGGCAACGCCGCCAGCATTTGCCGCCTTACCGGGGCAGAACAACAAGCCGTGGGTCTGCAAATACTGCGTAGCTTCCAGGGTGGTAGGCATATTGGCGCCCTCGACAACCGCCATACAGCCACCCGCCACCAACATTTTGGCGTCCGGAAGCGTCAGCTCATTTTGTGTGGCACAGGGCAGTGCCACATCGCAGGGCGTGGACCAAACGCCCTTGCCCTCGTGATACTGGGCATTGGGTCTTGCTTTCGCATACTCCGTCAGCCGGGCCCGCTTGACTTCCTTGACTTCCTTCAGAACGTCCACATCGATTCCGTCGGGATCGTAGATCCAGCCGGTGGAATCGGAGCAAGTCACAGGCTTGGCACCCAGTTGCCACGCCTTTTGGATGGCATAGGTGGCAACATTGCCAGCGCCGGACACCGCCACTGTCTTGCCTGCCAAACTGTGGCCGTTACACCGCAGCATTTCCTCTGTCAGATACAGCAAGCCGTAGCCAGTGGCTTCTTTCCGGGCCAGACTTCCGCCGTAGGAAAGTCCCTTGCCGGTGAATACACCTTCATAAACGCCCTTTAATCGCTTATACTGACCGTACATATAGCCGATCTCTCTCGCACCCACACCAATGTCGCCGGCAGGAACATCCACATCTGCCCCGATATACTTATAAAGCTCATTCATCAAGCTCTGGCAGAACGCCATAATTTCCCGGTCAGACTTGCCCTTGGGATCAAAGTCAGAGCCGCCCTTGCCGCCGCCAATGGGCAGGCCTGTCAGACTGTTTTTGAAGGTCTGCTCAAAGGCCAAAAATTTCATAATGGACTGGTTGACGGAGGGATGAAACCGCATACCGCCTTTGTAGGGGCCGATAGCATTGTTAAACTGGACCCGATAGGCGTTGTTTACCTGCACCTGACCCTGGTCGTCCACCCAAGCCACCCGGAACAGGATGATCCGGTCAGGAGTCGTCAGCCGCTCCAGCAGGGCATCCCGTCGGTAAGCAGCCTCGTTTTTTTCAATGGCAGGGCGCAGAGATTCCAGCACTTCCTTCACTGCCTGATGAAACTCCGGCTGGGCAGGATTTTGAGCAATCACTCTTTGCAATATTTCGTCGATATAGCTCATTTTGACACGACCTCCGTTCAAAATTGCACGCCAGTGCATCAATATGTGGGTATTTTACCACATATGCCGCCATATTGCAATAGGTCTTGAAACCTTGTGCCAAAAAACTTGCAGAAACCAAACACAGCGGAAGCCGTTCCGATAGCAACCGTTTTTTCCGCAATGCCAAATTGTTTACAAAATTGCTCTTTACTTTCCAATGGAAATTCTGTATCATATTAACACCACCACGCAAAGGAGATTATTTATGGGGGAGAAAAAGAAGAAAAATTGGAGGAAGATCCTGTACTACGGTCTGTTGAGCTTTTTCATCCTTGTTTTTATTGGCAGCGCGGCCTATATTGGCATTTACTTCTGGAATTCCCACCAGGCCAGCAACGACTACGACAAATTGGCTGATTTGCGGCAGCAGGGCGTAACCACCGCGCCGCCGGAGACCTCTCTTCCCGACAGCACCACCGATCCTTCCCCGTCGGAAGATCCCACTGTAACCACCGGTCCTGCCGTGGATACCACCGATCCTACCGAGCCGACCGATCCCACAGAACCGGCTGAGCCCACGATCCTTCCTGAACTGAAGCTTCTGTATGAAATGAATAACGATTTGGTAGGCTGGATCAACTTCCCCGGCACCAAGATCGACTATCCTGTTTTGCAAACCCCTGACGAGCCAAATTACTATCTCTACCGCAACTTTTACGGTGAAAGCAGCCGCTGGGGTGCCATCTATGCAAACGAACTGTGCGACATCAATGCCCCTTCCGACAATGTGACCCTCTACGGTCACAATATGAAGGACAATACGATGTTCGGCATTTTGGATAAGTACCAACACGAATCCTACTGGCAGGAACACCAGACCTTTACTTTTGACTCTTTATATGAACACAGAACCTATCAGATCTTCGCTGTGTTCAAAACCACTGCCCTGGCTGACAGCGGCTTCCAGTACCATAATTTTGTCGACGCCTCCAGTGAAGCAGCCTTTAACCGGTTCATTGACCGCATCAAGCGACTGGATTACTACGACACCGGCATCACTCCGGTTTACGGCGACAAGATCCTTTGTCTTTCCACCTGCGAATACACCCTGAACAACGGACGGTTCGTTGTATGCGCAGTCTTGGTTGAAGACTAACAATCCAACGCAAAATTACCCGCCGGCATCTGCAAAATATGGATGCCGGTGGTTTTTTTAAGGAGAGAGTACTATGAAACGATCGATTATTGCCATTTTGGTTGTGCTGGCCGCGCTGTGCCTTGTGCTCACCGGATGCCGATCCAGCAAACCCAATAACGGCGGAGAGCCAAACGAAGCACCCGCCACAACCACTACGCCCCCGGAAACCACCACGACCCCGCCTACAACGGAAACCGTCCATTATGACTTCCATTTTGAGCTGAATGCGGACGGCGAATCTTACACCGTCACCGGCTACTGGGGTGACCTGCCTGACCTCTTGGAGATCCCCGCGTATCACGAGGGTAAGCCCGTCACGGTGATCGGTCAATCCGCTTTTGCTAGCGGCACATTTACCGGCATCGTCATTCCAGAGACGGTGCACACCATCGAGAATAACGCTTTTTATTGTTGTCCGAATCTGACCTCCGTCACCATCCCGGGAACTGTCAAAACCGTGGAGTATTACGCTTTCCATGAGTGCCCTGCTCTGGCAGAACTAACCATTGAAGAAGGTGTCGAAATCATTGACAACGGTGCCTTCCAGAATTGCGATACCTTGACCCAGGTGACGATTCCCGGGTCCGTAGCGGCTGTTGGTCGCTATGCTTTCCAATATTGCAAGAATTTGCAAAGCGTCGTCATCTGCGACGGTGTTGGCGCTGTTGGTGACGTTGCCTTTGCCAGCTGCCCCAACCTGACCCAGGTGGATCTGCCGGACAGCGGCGAAATTTCCCTGTATCCCTCCGCTTTTGATGATACCGGCTGCAAAAACGATCCTGCCAACTGGGAAAAGGGTGTTTTCTATCTGGATAACTACCTGATGGCCGTGGACGGCGACACTTTCCCCAGCAACGATTATCCCACGGTCTACACCGTGCGCGAAGGTACGATCTCCATCGCCGACGAGGCTTTCTTCAGTATCAACGCCACCGTATACCAGATCCGCCTGCCGGATACCTTGAAATATATCGGTTACCAAGCATTCACCGGCACAAGAATTGACACCATTTACATCCCCGGCAGCGTGCGCTGCATCGCAGAGAAAGCTTTTTTGGGATGCCATATGGAATCTGTTCAGATGGCAGAGGGCATCGAATATATCGGCACCCAGGCTTTTGGCACTTGTGCAAACTTAACCTCCATCTCCTTCCCCGCCAGCGTTACATACATTGGTGAACACACAATCGACGGGACCTACATCACCGCCATGGAAGTGCGGTCCGGCAACTCCGTGTACCACAGCGCCGGAAACTGCATCATCGAAACCGCCACCGGAACCCTGATCCTGGGCTGCGGAAACAGCACCATCCCCGCGGGTGCCGGTGTTAAGCACATTGGTGCAAACGCATTTTCCTGCAAGATCGAGTCCATCGTGATCCCGGAAGGCGTTATTTCCATTGGTGCCAACGCTTTCTCCGGTTGCTACAGGCTGAAAACGCTGACACTGCCCAGCAGTTTGGAGAGAATTGAAACCAGCGCTTTCGAAGGATGCCGACTGACTCAGCTGACGATCCCCGCTAGTGTCAATTACATCGGCAACAACGCCTTTTATTACTGCCAGAAGCTGGAAAAGCTGGTCTTTGAAAACACCAGCGGCTGGACCCGGGACGGCGAAGCCGTGGATATGAGCGATATGTCCGCGGTGCAGACGCTGCTGACCGAGTACTCAGAAAACACCACCTGGACCCGCGCAGATTAAAGTCAATCGCCGCCCTTGGGCGGCGATTTTTTGCAAAATTTCATCCCCCAGGGGGGCTTGCGGGGGAATTTTGCCTTTGCTATAATGCAGCCAGAACAAAGAAAGGACCGTTTGTTATGAGAATGACTTCCGTAAAACGCATCGTTCTGGCTGCTTTTTTTGTGGCTCTGTGTGTTGTTTTGCCTCTTGCTTTTCACGCCGTTCCCGACGGCGGCTCTGTTTTTCTGCCGATGCATATTCCCGTGCTGCTGTGCGGTATGGTCTGCAGCTGGCCTTACGGATTTCTTTGCGGTCTGCTTGGCCCGCTGCTGAGCAGCCTGCTCACCGGCATGCCCCCTATGGCGTACCTGCCGGCTATGATGGTGGAATGCGCAGTTTACGGCCTTGTCACCGGTTTGATCCTGAAATTTGTCCGCACCGGAAAGCTCCAGCTTGACCTTTACATAGCATTGATCACTGCTATGCTGGCGGGCCGTGTTATCTCCGGCATCGCCAAGGCGCTGATCTTCTCCCCGGGCATCACTATGAAATACTGGATCGCCGCCAGCTTTGTTACTGCCCTGCCCGGGATTTTGATCCAGCTGGTTGTCGTTCCCCTTGTGGTGAATCTGCTGATAAAGATCCGCTATCTTCCCAAACGCTATCAATAAGGAGAACCCTATGCATAAACAGGATGTGGCGGCCTTTTTTGACCGCCTTGCGCCCCACTGGGACGCGGATATGATCCGCCACGACGATATTATCGCAACGATTTTGGATAACGCCGGGGTGACTGAGGGCTGTGATGTTTTGGATGTTGCCTGCGGCACCGGCGTGCTGTTCCCGGATTATCTTGCCCGGAAAGTGGGCTCGCTGACCGCAGTGGACATTTCCCCGGAGATGGTGCGTATCGCCCGGAGCAAATATCCGGAGGATCGGGTGAAGGTTTGCTGCGGCGACGTGGAAACTATGGATTTTAATATGAAATTTGATTGCATCGTGGTCTACAATGCCTTCCCCCACTTCCCAGAGCCTGCCCGGCTGATTGAAGTGCTTAGCGGTATGTTGAAACCAACCGGCCGCTTAACGGTTGCTCACGGTATGAGCCGGGCTGCCATCGACCACCATCACGAAGGAACTGCCAGCAAGGTCTCCATTGGACTGATGCACGAGGATGCCCTTGCCGCCATTTTCCGCAAGCACTTGGTCCTCACCGCCAAAATATCCAACGACCGGATGTATCAGGTGGCCGGTATGCGGAAATGATTTCGTTTGATACGCTTTCCCCATAGCGACGCTTTCCACTTCCAACTTCGCAGATTTTGCTGCACTATACGGCAAGATTGTTCCCCTTGGGCCGCAAGAAAAGGACGCGTTCAAAAGAACGCGTCCTTTGTTGTTGATTTAGCCTTCCTGCAGGATACCGTTTTCGTCAAACTGGTAGGTTACACCGTCCAGCTCTACACTGCCTGTTGCCACACCGCCTGCGGCATACAAATAGTATGTATCTCCGTAGATTTTCTGCCAGCCGGTAAGCTGTACACCGGAGGAGCTAAAATAGTAAGTTTGGCCTGCAATGGTCTGCCAGCCGGTGAGCAATTCGCCGCTGCTCAGCTGATAGAACCGATAACCGTTGCTGACGAACCAACCGTCCTTGGGATGGTAGTGCCAGCTGCCGTTGACCAAATGCCAGCCGGGGCTCTCTACTTCCGTAATGGCACTGTAGATATTTTCATAATCCACTTCCCATTGGGCATACAGGGTGGTATCTGCCGTGAGCACAGTCTGCTCTGATACCGGCTGCTTGCCTTCTTCATCCAGCGTCCAGCCGAGGAACACATAACCGTCCCGTTTTGCCTCCGGTAGCGTTTCCAGACACTCATCCTCATAGACCACCGTTTGGTCTATATCCGAAGTGCCGCCTGTGGCATCGAAAGTGACAACATAATACTTAATGCTGCCGGAAATGATCTCAAACTGCACATTCTTCAGCTCCAGCGTGGTCAAGCAGAGCACAACCTCGCCATCCTCTAAAACATAGGATCCCATCGTTGCGCGGATGTGCAGCTGATAGGTCCCCAGCGGCAGGTTGCGGAAGGTCATATTTTTTTCCAGCGCGCTGGTGGACAGGGACACGACCGTAGCGCCAACCGCCATAGAACTGCTGAACTGCAGCTCCTCTGTTTCCGCAGTATAAACTGACATTTCCACACTTTGGATCAAACCATACTGGCTGGAGAGGTTGCCCTTTACCACATACCCTTTGTTTTTTCGAACCGTGGTCGGGATCTTCAGATCCGCGATCTGAACATCGTCGTAATCCCACTGAACTTTATCCAAATACTCCGCACGCACATAACGGGTAGTGCCGTTGCAATCCAATTCATACCAAAACGACCCGCCGGGCGTTTGCAGCAAAGCCGTAACCTTCACGGTCTGTCCAGCTGTCAGACTTTCCTCTGTGGGCTCAACATCGTAAACACCGGGATCACAGGGCTCTGCGTACAGTGCTACATCGGACTCAACAATTGCCTGCATACTGCTGGGATACTGCAAACAGACACCGGCATAGTTTTTCAGTCCAAATTCAAGAACACCTTCCAAAGTGGTCCAGCGGTTATAGTAATTGCAGAATTCTTTGATGGTGCAGGATACGGCCGAGCCTTCCGCCCAGTATTTTCCTCCGACGGTCATATTGTAGCACTCCATAAAGTACACGCGACCGTCGATGATGGCGTGGATCATCACCGCATGTCCGTAAATCCGACCGGCAGTAGTATTGGTGCGCTGAAAGCCGACCATAATGTTGTAAGCATTCTTGGTTCCGTTATTTGTGATGGCATTCAGGGCCTCCTCCAGCGTATAGCTGGATGCCGGGTATTTCTTGGTCCGATAGCCGCCGGAGGTGGTGTTGCTCTTGCTGTAAAGGTCGTACATCTCATTGCCGTCGGTAATGTGCAGGGATGTATCGATACCCAAAAGGTAGATCTGCCAACCAACTATCGTTCCGCAGTAGCCATGGAACGAACTTCTGCCTGTTCTGCGCAAGGCCTGCCGATAGATCGTTTTGATCTGATTTTGAACAGCAGAAACACTGATCTCCTCTGCGGATGCAGATGCGGGGGTTGGAACACAGGAAACGAGCAGGATCAACGCAAGCAGAAAAGAAATCGCACGGATTTTCACTGTTAGTTTCTTCCTTTCAACACTTTTTTGGATGCAAAAAGCGGTTACATTTTTTCCCAAATTCGTTACAAATTGTAACATACTTTTCCTTGTTCGTCAAACCTTTTTTGTAAAAAAACAGCAAAAAGCCCCTATTTTTACGATTCTTCCTCCATTTGAGTTACCATAACACCCGAATTCTTGCTTTTTTCCTCCCTGCCTGCCCATTTTTATCCTATACCGGCAGACGCAAAAACCCGGGGGAAGCCCCCCGGATTTTCCATTTATTAAATAAAGATTCCGCACACAAAATTACCGGAACGATTCTGATGCCCTGCTGAAGAACCGAAAATTCCGGTTCACTGTTTATTGTGCCTGAATCAGCTTGGTTTTTTTCCGCAACAGGAAAACGGCTGTGGCGGCGCCAACTCCCAAAAGTATCGCCACGCCTGCCAAAATAAGGAGCAAGTAATCGGTACTCTGTTCCACACGGATCAGTACATATTCCGAAAAATGTCCTGTCCGGAAGATCAAAGATCCGCTCTGCTGCTCTGTATCCAGCTTCTCCATACTACCGTCCGGCGCAAGATAATAGACCTGCATTGGCGTTGCCGAAATATTATTCAGCTGCACAGTGGCTGTGCCACCTTGAAAATCATGAATCTGTCCGCCGGCGCTTTGCAGCTCCAGCTGGACGATGCCGTCCACGGTTTTCCCCTCCATCGCCGCCTGCTGCTGGGTGGACAACGCATTGGGCTCCAAAATCTGGCATTGCAGTATCAACTCTTCGCCGGTCTGTTCACAAATGGCCGCCAACGCCGCAGTATCCAGGGTGATCCTTGCCGCTGGCAGCTTTACCGCCAGCGCAACACCTGCTGCTGTCAGCTGTTCCAGCGCCTGCTTCTCCAAAACGAAGACTGTAACAGCAGATCCTTCGGCATCCAGCTCCAGGATCTCACCGGGCTGCATTGCCTCCAGCAGCTGTTGCAATTGTTCCGCGATCACAGTGGCTTTTCCGTCTTCCACCTGAACAGGATTTTGCAATGCGGGTGTATTTTCTGCAGGCTGCGATTCCGGTGGAACTTCAGAGGGCTCTGTGGGATCAGAGGGCGCTATGGGATCTGTCGGTTCTGTCGGATTCGACGGAACTGTATCTCCTCCGGAGGGATCTATCGTGTCCGGCTGAGAGGAGTTGTTCGGTTCGGTAACTTCCACATCCGGTTCTGTAGGATCCTTTTCTCCCGAACTGCCTGCCCGGTCTACCCGGATCGTAATGGGATCTTGTTCCAGGGTAATATGTATTTCATAGGTCTTGCCGCCGGTCAAACGACAGCTCAGCGTACACGATTCTTCATAGTATTTGCCATATTCGGTATCTTCCAAATAAACCGTGCCGCCGCCACCTTTCAGGGTAAAGCGGTATGTGTCGGTGCTATCCGGCGTAAAGTAACAAATAAGGCCGGTGATTCCCTTGTTCTGCACCGTAATCGCCTTGCCAAGCTGCAACACAGGACTGTCCAGTACCGTCAGATTGATCGAGAGGACTTTGCCCTCCACCACCGCAGAAATTTTCGTCTTTCCCGCCTTCAACAGGAAAAGTTCTGCGCTGTGGCTGCTACTGTCTTGGGTCACCGTAGCAACAGAATTATCTTCCGATAACCATTGTGACAGCTTATCCACAGCATAATCCGGCTCGGTGATCGCGCCGAGTCCCGCCATACCACCAACATAGCCCACCAGTTCCTTTGCTTCCCGATCTTCCGCGCTGCGGATATAACCGGATTCCAGCGAACGAATCTTTTCCAAACAAACTGTGCCGGCTTGGGTCTGCGAATCCATCGTATTGCTCACCACAGTAAGGATATAGGTCTCTCCCGCCAGCAGTTCATAAACCATATAGTCCATCTTTGCGGTAAACAAATGCCTGCTGGGCATTGTGATGAACCAGCTTGTCTGCTGCAGGTCTGTATGGACCTGACCGTCTGCGACCCACAGGACATACTCGCCATCTTCTTCCGGCGTGTATGTAAATTGCTGTGCCTGACCATTCGGCAGAGTGGTCTCCCAGGATGTGCGGGCAACCGGCCAGACCTCGTAATCGTCCCATTCATTGCTGCCCTTTTCAACCGTTACGGTGCAACTTGCGCTGAAATTACCCAGCGTCGCCGTCACAGTCGCTGTGCCGACCTTCAGCAGCCGAAAACCGCAATCCCGTCCTTCTGTACTTTCGATGCGGACGATCTGCGGATCAGAACTCACCCAAGTCAAGCCCTCCATAGAAGAATAGTACGGGTCGACCTCCACATACAACGACTGGTAATCGTCCCGATTGCCAGTCAGTTCTGTTGCGCTGAGCGCAATGCCCTGCAGTTCCTGATACGCGGTCACACAAAAAGTGTCAGCATAACCATTGGGATACTGGCTTTCCTTTTCCGGATTCAGAAAAACACGGATCGTGTAACCCTTCCCGGCCGTCAGCTCGTAACATTCATAGTGTTCACCTGTGGGCAGATCCAAAGCAAAGGACGGTGTATGATCCACAAGTTCTGCCTGCAGTATCTGATCTGCGTGTGTAATGATCATATATGTGCCGGTCTTTTCCGGTGTCAGATAATAAAACAACTCCTCACCGGGCATCACCCGAGGCTCGTAGTTGCAGTCAATGATCACATCGTTCCTCGAATCCGGATCCATAGGCTCTGCCATTGCACAGGGTGTCATTGCCAGTAGCAGCAGCACCAGTCCCAATAATACCCATTTGCGCAAGTGTTTCATACCCATTCCCCTCTCCTTTGATAATAAGTATATTTTATGGCATAAAAATGCAAAAATCAACAGAAAAAAACTCAAAATTGCCACAATTTACAAAGAAAGCAGAGGTACACTTCCTCTGCTTTCTCATATTCTTCCTTACATATTGGCCTTGATGGCAGAGATCAAAATATCGCCTGCTACCACCCGGTCCTCAGCGGCAAATCCCTCGGCAAAGTTATCGGAGTAGAGCACCTGGGCGTTAGGCGGAAACTCCTCGTCCCCTTCCCACACCAGGATCTGCATTTGATAGCCGCCGATGAGGTCAAAAAGGTAGCCCGCATCACCGTGATGGACTGCAATGGCTCCCATTTTTTCGCAGGCCGCCTTGAATGCCGCCAGCCGGGTACCAAAGGTGAATGCCGCGCGGGTCAGAACACGGCCTGTATAAGGTTTGATATACATCTCTCCCCAGGGCATTTCCCGGAAGGTTTTCCAGCCACCGCTCCAGGCAACCTGCTTGCTCTCCAACAGATAGCGGAGCAAAAAGGTCTGCACCGGCAGCACCGGCTCTTTGCCGCCGTCTATAGCACGGATCGCATATTTGGGATGGGCAACGGCATATTCCCGACCCAGCAGGTTTACACAAAATTCCGTTCCATCCCACTTCACACCCGTCCGGGCAACCGCAGCCTCCGGATCCATATCCCGAAACAGCCCCTCATAGTAGGAAAAAGGTACTTCTTCTTTGTTGTTTTCAATTTGCATTTTCGTTCCTCTTATTCGTGCAATTCCAAAATCAGACCCTCCGGGTCTTTGAAAAAGGTCATCAGGCCGCCCGCCATCGGATCCTTATGGATATCTCCCACTTCTATGCCCTTTGCCGTCAGTTCCGCCACGGTTTTGTGGATATCTGTCACCCGAAAGCACAAATGGCGATAGCCCAGATGAGGCTCAGCCGGGCGGTCGAGCTCTCTTGTATATCCAAAGATCTCCAGACGGGCATTCCCTAACTGGCAGTCAAGCCGCTTCGTTCCGCTGGGGAACACATATTCTCCTAAAACCTGAAAGCCTAGCAGGTTTACATAAAAATTCTTTACTTTTTCATAATCGGCAACATTGATCGCCACGTGGTGGACTGTCCCCAGCTCCATTGCATTACTCCTGCACGCTGTTGGGGAACAGCTTGGCATCCGTATGGGGAATGAAGCAGGCGGCAACGAAAGAATCCATATATCCGGGATAGGTGGAAAGTTCCAGATAAGTCATATTGGCCGCCACTTCGGCGCATTTTTCTGCAGCTTCATCAGATACCACCATCGCGTAAGCGCCGGTAAGGCTGGAATTACCAATGTAACGGAACTTTTCCAGCTCCACATCCGGCAGCATACCAATATTCACCGCATTTTTCATATTGATGCCGCTGCCAATGCCGCCAGCTACATAGACCGTGTCGATGCAGTCCACTGTCATATCCACGCTTTGCAGCAGAGTATCAATGGCAGAGAAGATCGCGCCCTTGGCACGGATAAAGTTGTCAATATCCACCTCGTTAATGGATACTTCCCTGCCTGTTTCAGATTCAGATGCATCCGCGATCACAAATCTGCCCATTCCGTGCTGATCCCGCCTGACCCGGTCGCCCTCACGAACAAACAGGCCCTTGGCATTGATAATGCCACAGCGATACAGCTCGGAAATAATATCAATGATACCGCTGCCGCAAATACCCACCGGCTTCTGGTTTTCATCGCCCACGACAGTCAGCGTCGGCTTCATTGTCACCTTGTCGATCACGCAGGCTTCAACAGCGCCGTCTGTGGCCCGCATACCACAGGAAATGTCACCGCCTTCAAAGGCAGGACCGGCGGAGCAGGCACAACTCATAAGAAAATCCTGATTACCAAACACGATCTCGCCGTTGGTGCCCAGATCAATGAACAGGCTCATCTCTTCCTTGTTCCAGAAACCTGCCGCCAAAGTACCGGCAGTGATGTCGCCACCCACATAAGAGCCGATATTCGGAGCAATGATCACCGGAGCAACGGGATTGGCCGGAAGTTTTAGGTCTCCGGCAGTCAAACCTTCCCAGCTGAAGAAACTGGGGATATAAGGATCCATCCGGACCGGATCTGCATCCACGCCCAAAAGCAGATGGTTCATAGTGGTGTTAGCGCCAATGGACAGCCGCAGAATGGACCGGGCATTGATATTCGCGTTCTTGCACAGGTTGGCAATAATGGGCGTCAAGGTTTCCTTTACAATGGCATCCTGCAGCTTTTTCTTACCGCCGGGGCGGGTAGATTCAATGATTCGGTTGATCACGTCTGCGCCATAGCGGATCTGGCCGTTGCCAGAAGATCCCTTTGCCAAAATTTTACCGGTTTTCAGGTCCACCAGCACCATCGAAACGGTGGTTGTGCCGATATCGATGGCACATCCGACGATGGCAGTATCCTCCGGACCGGAAATTTCCATACAACGGAAGGTTTCTCCCTGCAGTTGACCCTTGATACACACAGAAAAATCATTCTCCCGAAGGGTGTGGGCCAGCTTCACCATTACTGCATAGGGAACCTCCACCTTTTCCGCGCCGCAGGCTTCCCGCACTGCCCACTGCAGCCGCTCCACATCGGGCATCGTATCCTCTTCAGATGGTGCGGACATCGCAAGAGAAAGGGCGCGGAACGGATTTTCAAAAGCGATACCGCTTTCTTGCAGTTCGTTTTGGCAGCCTTCAAAGATCGCCACTTCCTCAGGAGAGGAAAGGTCAGCGGTCTTCATTCGGCTTTGATAAGCGCTGGCAATATCCGGCACAAACACTGTGCAGTCGGAAATCACCTTGCTGTTGCAGCTTAAGCGCCAGCCAGCATTATATTCCTCGTCAGAGATATGGCGGGAGGGAATGGACTCCAGTTCCCCCTCGATCAGCTTCACGCGGCACTTGCCGCAGGAGCCGTTGCCGGAGCAGGGCGCATCAATGGCCACATTGCCGCGACGGGCCAGTTCCAGCAGATTATCTCCGGCGTTACATTCAATTTGAACAGGGCTTCCGCCCTCGATTTGGAAGGTTACTTTCATTTGCGAGAAGTTCCTTTCGGGAAATTATTCATCCGCGCCCCACGCTTGTCATTCTGAACGAAGCATAGCGCAGGATGACAGGGAGGGGACAAGCCCCTCCCTGCTGTTCGGGCTAAAATATTACATCAAAGGCTCCAGACCCAGAACAGGGTGGCCCTTTTCGGTCAGCCAGTTCATCAGCTCTTCGCAGTCGGTGGTGATCGTCTCGTCGGCGATCATATCGGTGAAATTCTCAATGCCGCACAGCTCCAGAGCCGTCTTGTTCAGGCGCTCGCCTACATCGTCCTTCAGTTCCTTGGGCATCCAAACGATACGCTCGACACCGCCCTCGGCGCTGACGAACTTCTTGGAAGCGATGAAGTGACGGCCGTGG
>CAYVSU010000017.1:0-19817 GCA_964454215.1 uncultured Oscillospiraceae bacterium
ACGGACCGACTTTCCGTCATCTGCAATACGATGGTTATAAGGCAAACCGCCACGGTATGCCGGAAGAACTGGCAATGCAAATGCCGGTGATGAAGGATGTTTTGCGGGCGATGAACATTCCCATTTACGAATGTCAGGGCTGGGAAGCGGATGATGTGATTGGCACTGTGGGTAAGATCTGCTCCAATAACGATTGGGAGTGCGTTGTCGTTACCGGTGACCGGGACAGTTTGCAGCTGATCGACAAGAATGTTCATATAAAGTTGGTGATCTCCAAGCCCGGTCAGACCACAGCAACGCTCTATACGGAAGAAAAGTTCCGGGAGGAATACGGCTTTGAACCAAAGAAGCTTATCGATTTGAAGGCGCTGATGGGCGACTCCTCCGATAATATTCCCGGTGTGGCGGGCGTTGGCCCCAAGACTGCTACGGAGCTGCTTCTGAACTTTGGTTCTTTGGACGGCGTGTATGAAAACCTCGACGATCCGTCCATCAAGCCGAAGATGCGGGAAAAGTTGGAAAACGGCAGGGAAAATGCTTACCTTTCCTACGATCTTGCCACCATCCGCCCGGAAGCTCCCATTGATTTTGAGCCGATGGACGCTATTGTGCAGCCCTATAACCGACCTGCTCTGTATGAGTTGTTCCAAAAACTGGAATTTGTCCGGCTGATTGATAAGTACGGGCTGCGGGGTGCGGAAAAGGAAGAGCCGAAGGTTGTAAAAAAGAAGCAGGAAAGCCTTCCCCAGGCGGATGTATTGCCCGAAAAGGCAGATTGTGCCGTTTATTTGGGTGCTGACGGCTCTTTAGGCGTGGCTTGGGAAAAGGGTGTATGTTTCTTAACGCCAATGGAGGCACAAATGGGTGTGGCGTTGCCAGTGGGCAAGCATATCTGCCATGATATGAAGTCTACGATGCATGCGCTGGACGAAATGGGAATTCCTTTTGATACCTTTGCTTTTGATACCGCTCTGGCAGCCTATGATCTAAACCCTTCTCAATCTGATTATCCTGTTTCCAAGCTGGCAATCAACTTCTTAGGTGCAACAGTGGACGATGGGGATGCTGCTGCCTGTGCTGAGGCCGTGTGGAATTTGCACAGCGTGCTGAAAGCGGAGCTTATTGAGCAGGGAATGGAAAAGCTCTATTACGAGATCGAACTTCCTCTCTGCGCAGTTCTCTACCGAATGGAAAAAGAGGGCGTTGCCATTGACAAAACCCAGCTGGAGCAGTTTGACGAAATGCTCACTGCCCGGATCGATGACTGCGAAAAGCTGATCTACGGCTATTCAGAAGCGCCATTTAATATCAATTCTACCAAGCAACTGGGACAGCTGCTCTTCGAAAAACTGGGACTCCCCCCGGTAAAGAAGACGAAAACCGGCTATTCCACCAACGCTGATGTCCTGGAAAAACTAAAAAATAAGCATCCCATTATTCCTGCCATTATGGACTACCGGATGCTTACCAAACTAAAATCCACCTATGCCGAGGGCTTGATGCACGCTATTTGTGATGATGGCCGCATTCGCACGACTTTTCAGAATATGGTGACTGCAACCGGCCGGCTTTCCTCCACGGAACCGAATCTGCAGAATATTCCGGTACGGACCGACTTGGGCGCAGAAATTCGCAAGATGTTTGTTCCCCGGAGGGGGAATGTTTTTGTGGATGCGGATTACAGCCAGATCGAGCTGCGGGTTCTGGCCCATATCGCAGGCGATCAGGTGATGCAAAGTGCCTTTCAGTCCGGTATGGATATCCACACGGTTACCGCTTCTCAGGTGTTTGGGGTGAAATCGGAAAATGTGACATCCTTGCAGCGCCGGCACGCTAAGGCGGTCAATTTCGGTATCGTTTACGGAATTTCCGAGTTTAGCCTTGCAGAGGATATTGGGGTTTCCCGATGGGAGGCGAAAGACTATATCGAAAGCTACCTTGCCAACTATCAGGGCGTCAGGGATTATATGAAGCAGGTGGTTATTGATGCCCGTGAGCAAGGTTATACGAAAACGATGTACGGGCGCAAGCGATATATTCCCGAGCTGAAAGCCAGCAATTTCAATATCCGATCCGGTGCGGAGCGGATCGCGCTGAATACCCCCATTCAGGGTACGGCTGCTGACCTCATTAAGCTGGCGATGATCCGGGTAGATTCTGCTCTTCGGCAGAATTTCCCGGAGGCAAGGCTGTTGTTACAGGTACACGACGAGCTGATTGTGGAATGTCCAAAGGCGATGGCTGCGGATGTTGCCGCGCTGGTCAGCCGGGAAATGGAAAATGTAGCATCGCTGGATGTGCCGCTGACGGCGGAAGCAAAAATCGGAAAGAGCTGGTTTGACGCGAAATGATTTGCTATCAAAAAATGACCGCGGTCCACGTTTCACAGGTTGCGGAGTTGGAAAAACTTTGCTTTTCCGACCCTTGGAGCGAAAAGAGCATTGCTGCGGAACTGGAAAACGAGCTTTCCTTGTGGCTGGTTGCCTTGGATGGAGACACGGTAGCAGGATATATTGGCTCCCAGTCCGTGATGGGAGAATCAGATATGATGAATGTTGCCGTCAAACCCGAATATAGGCGGCAGGGAATTGCCGAAAACCTGGTCAATGAGCTGGTTGCGCGTCTAAAGACGGCGGGAAATCACAGCCTGATGCTGGAGGTCCGTATTTCCAATACGCCAGCCATTGCCCTTTATGAAAATTTGGGATTTCGTCAGGTTGGCAGACGACCAAGCTACTACAGAAACCCAAAAGAAGATGCTCTTATCCTGAGAAAGGAGTGGGGAAAATGAATATTTTAGCTGTGGAATCCTCCTGCGATGAAACTGCCGTAGCAATTGTCCGTGACGGCAGAGAAGTACTCTGCGACTGCATCGCATCTCAGGTGGAGCTGCACAGGATATATGGCGGTGTGGTGCCGGAAATCGCTTCCAGAAAGCACATCGAGGCGATCTGTGCTCTGGCAGATGAGGCCCTTATCAAAACCGGGCTGACCCGGCAGGATATTGATGCTGTTGCAGTGACCTATGCTCCGGGACTCATCGGCGCAGTGCTGGTCGGCGTAAATTTTGCTAAGGCATTGGCATTGGCGCTTGGGAAACCTTTGATCCCGGTACACCATATCCGTGGGCACATTGCTGCCAATTATATCGCTTACCCTGATCTGAAGCCGCCCTTTTTGTGCTTGGTGGTCTCCGGTGGTCATACTATGATTATCGAGGTAACAGATTACACCAAAATGCAGATTTTGGGCACTACTTTGGACGATGCTGCCGGTGAATGCTTTGATAAGGTGGCGCGGGTGTTGGGGATGCCTTATCCTGGCGGCGCAGCATTAGATAAGGCTGCCAAAACCGGTGATGACACCAAGTATACTTTGCCTCGCTCCAAGCCCGGTGAGAATCCCTACAATATGAGCTTTTCCGGTTTAAAAACTGCTGCACTGAACCTCATTCACCACGCAGAGCAGGTAGGGGAGGTACTGGATGTTCCCAGTCTGTGCGCTTCTTTTTCTGCCGCAGTGTCGGATACTTTGGTGCCCCGTGTTGTGCAGGCGATTCTTAAAACCGGTCATAAAAAAATCGCCGTTGCCGGCGGTGTGGCTGCCAATTCCCGGATTCGTGCTGATATTTTGGCGGCGGCGGAGCAGTTGGGCGCGGAGGTGTTTATGCCACCGCTGTCCCTTTGCGGTGACAATGGTGCGATGATCGGTGCGCAAGGCTATTATGAGTATTTGGCGGGAAACACCGCGGATATGCGTTTGAATGCCTACGCCACCAAATCTATTCTGGGCGAGACCCTGTAAAAATTTTTCTTTTCCATAGATTGACAAACTAAAAAAGAAGTGTTACAATCCCTTCAGAAATTATTAAGGAAAGGAGGAAGTCAATATGTTGCTGTACATCTCTTGTTGTGTGATCCATATCAGCGGAAGACTTGCTCCTTGTGGTACTGCGCGGTAGTTTTATACCCGCGTGGGGTGCTATTTCACGGCGCAAGCTTCGGCTTGCGCCGTTTTTGTTTTTGGCGGTCTTTATTATGGCCGCCACTGGATGAGGGGAAATTATGAAGAAGATGATGAAATTTTTGAAGCCCTATTGGAAGGGACTTGTGTTTGCGACAGTGGCGATGGCAGTATCCACTGTCTGTGATCTTTTGCTGCCAACGATTATGAGCGGAATTCTCAACAGTGGAATTTCTGCACAGGACTTTCCTTACATTGTTAAGTGCTGTGTTTTGATGCTGTTTGTTTCAGCGGTATCCCTGGCGGCTGTGCTGGTCGGCTCCAAGCTTTCCTGCAAAGTTGTGGCGGAATTCTGCGCCGATGTTCGGGGTGAGGTATTCCGGAAAGTCAACGCAATGAACTTTGAGGAGTTTGGCAGGCTGGGAACGGCTGCGTTGGTGACCAGGGCCACTCACGATGTGGATACGGTTTCCTGGATTGCGTCCCAGGCCAGCGGCGTGCTGGTAACCATCGCCATTCTGTTCTTTGGCGGCGTTGCCCTTGCAATGGCAAAGGATGTGGCACTGAGCCTGACAATGCTGGCCTTTTTACCGCTGATTTTCGGTATTGTTTTGGTAATCGGCAGAAAAATCCTTCCGCTTTGGGAAGAATCCGACGACTATATTGACAAGCAGAATGATATTATGCGGGAGCGGCTCCGGGGAATCCGGGTCATCCGGGCATTTAACGCTGAGAATAAAGAACACGGGCGTATTGCCGAGGCTACCCGGGTTATGGCGCACTACATCATTAAGGGTAATGTAGCAATGGGTTTGATCACCCCCTTGGCAACTCTGCTTTTGAACCTGGCTGCGGTTTTGATCGTGTACATAGGCGGCTGGCGGATGGAAAACGGCAGCGGCTTGACAGGCGGCGATGTGTTTGCCATCGTTCAATATGTGTCCTTGGTCAGCAGCGGTGTTATTACTGGGGCGTTTACCATTATTATGCTGCCGCGGGCGAAGGTTGCTGCCGGGCGTATTGCTCAGGTGCTGGATGCAGAAGGCTTGGCAGATCCAATTGGCAGGCAGAATTTGCTTTTATCCGGAGATATTCAATTTGAACACATGACCTTTTCCTATGCAGGCGCTGCGGAGCCTGCCTTGCGGGATATTAATATGCATATTCGTCCCGGAGAAAAAGTGGCCGTGATCGGTGGAACCGGGGCGGGCAAAAGTACACTGGTGAGTATGCTCTTAGGTTTTCGGATGCCAACAGAAGGCAAGGTCCTCTTGGATGGCAGACCGGCAGATACGCTTAGTCACTATGGAATCCGTGAAAATATTAGCTGCGCTCTGCAGAATGCTACCATCTATTCCGGAAGTATCCGAGAAAATATCCGGATGGGAAAGAAGGATGCAACGGAGGCAGAGATATTGTCAGCGCTGGAAACGGCCCAGGCCAAGGAATTTGTAGACGACTTTGCGGACGGGATGGAGCATAAGATCAAGCAATCCGGTAAAAACCTGTCCGGCGGTCAGAAGCAGCGCCTTAGCATTGCCAGAGCAGTTTTAAAGAACGCACCTATCTACATTTTTGATGACAGTTTCTCTGCCTTGGATTTTCTCACAGAGGCTAAGCTGCGTGGCGCTCTTGGGGAAAAGCTGAAAGGTAAGACCCAGATCATCATTACCCAGCGGGCAACTTCTGCAATGCATTGTGATCGAATCTTTGTGATGGATAGAGGGGCGCTGGTAGACGGCGGTACCCACGCAGAATTGCTTTCCCGCTGCAGTGTATATCAGGAGATCTTCGCGTCCCAGACAGGAGGTGAGAGTTGTGAAAAAACTGAAGAATAATGCCCTGCTGCGGCTGGCCCGGATGGCAAAGCCCATTGGCTGGTGGCTTTTGCTGGGGGCAGTGTTGGATATTTTGGCTGTCGTTACGGCAGTTATCGCCCCGGAAATACTGGGAAATCTGGTGCAGAAGCTCTATGACTTTTGGGAAAACGGTGCACAAGGAACGATCCGCGCCACGTTGCTGAACGGATTGTTTTTCCTGGGCGTGATCTACTGCGCAAACGCGCTTTTTGGCTATCTGAATATGTATTTGATGAACAATGTGGTGACCCGGTTTTTTACCAGCGGCATCCGCATCCGCATTTCCGAGAAGATCAGCCATCTGCCGGTGCGGTATGTGGACCAAACGCCGGTGGGCGATATTTTGAGCCGTATGACCGGCGATGTATCCACCTTGGGCGGCTATGTTCACGACATATTCAATATTCTGGTGAAGGGCTTCTTCCAAATTGTGATGATTGCGGTGGCAATGTATATGGAGGATTGGCGGCTTGCTTGCTTCGTCGTAGTGTTAACACCGATTTCCATTTGGCTTTCCTCCCGGATCGCGTCTGTCAGCGGAAAGTATTACGATGCAATGTTTGAGGAATCCGGCAAATTGACAGAGCATGTGGAGGAGGTCTTTACCAACTTTGCCACCACAAAAGCCTACAATTTGGAGGAGTACACGGCTGAAAAGCACGCTCAGATCAACAAAGAATTGGCAAAAGCTTCGGCAAAGGGCGATTATACCGGTTCAATTGTTCAGCCCTTGATTCGGTTAAGCAACTCTCTGGCGTATATTTTAATCAACCTGGTGGGCGGTTATCTGGCGGTGAAGCAAGGTGTGTCTGTGGGCACGGTGGTGACGATCGTGCTGTTTGCCCGGCAGTTTGCGTCACCGTTGGAGCAGCTTGCCTTCAGCTTTGGACAAATGAATCGGGTCAAGGCCGCTGCCGGCCGTGTGTTTGAAATTCTGGATATGGAGGAGGAAACGGCTTCTGAGGAAACACTGTCAGAGGAGATCCGGGGAAGCGTGGAATTTGAGAATGTCCGCTTTTCTTATACGCCCGCGGAACCGTTGATCGAGAATTTGCATTTATCTGTCAAACCGGGTCAGCGCATTGCTATTGTGGGTCCTACCGGTGCGGGAAAGACCACGATTGTGAACCTTTTGATGCGGTTTTATGACATTGAAAAGGGAACGATCCGTTTGGACGGAAAAGATACATCCAAACTGTCACGGGATGCAGTGCGAAATTGCTTTGGTATGGTTTTGCAGGACACCTGGTTGTTTAAGGGCACCATTGCAGAGAATGTGGCTTACGGAAAACCGAATGCAACCCGGAAGGAGATCGAGAATGCCTGCCGCAGAGCCTACTGCGACCACTTTATCCGCACAATGCCTAAGGGCTACGATACTATCATCAGCGAGGATACCACCAATCTTTCTGGCGGACAGAAGCAGCTTTTGACCATTGCTCGGGCAATTCTGGCGGATAAGCCTCTGCTGATTCTGGACGAGGCCACTTCCAACGTGGACACCCGGACGGAAATTTTGGTGCAGAAAGCAATGGATGAGCTGATGGCAGGAAAGACCTGCTTTGTTATTGCCCACCGTTTGAGTACCATTGTGGACGCGGATAATATTCTGGTGCTGGATCACGGCCACATCGTAGAGCAGGGAACACACAAGGATCTTTTGCGCAAACAGGGCTTTTATCATCAGCTCTATCAGAGCCAATACGCGGTTTAAGGAGTAACACTATGCTATACTGGGCGAACAAACTGAGCGAACTGAATTTTGCACAGTTGATGGAAGTTTACCGGGAGGGAAACGAGGAAAATGCCAAAGATTTCTTTCCCAATGTGCCGGAGAATCAACAGATTCTGGCTGCCGAGCAGTCCTTCCATCAGTATCTGCGGGAGTGCTTTTTCCGAACCGCCGGGGCACGGTATGCTCTTTGGGCAGTGAATGGGCGTTATGTCAGTGCACTGCGGCTGGAACCGTATCAGGATGGGCTGCTGCTGGAGGCACTGGAAACCATACCGGAGCAGCGGCGCAAGGGTTACGCAGAATTGCTTGTGAAGGCAGTGCTGGCAGAGCTTCCGGGTGTAAAAATCTATTCCCACGTGGGAAAGCGGAATCTGGCATCTCTCAAGACCCACGAAAAATGTGGATTTGTCCGAATTCTGGAGCACGCGGTGTATGCCGATGGCTCTGTGCTTTCCACAGCCTGCACATTTTGCAGATAAATAGTAACAGCCCGCAGAGGAGATCCTCTGCGGGCTGTTACTGATTATGGTTGTCCAATATTATCCATATATCTTTCGTATCCATCGAAATCGTAGTTATAGATCAGCGTACCATAATCTTTTCGCCGTTCTAAAATTCTGAAATTATCTCCCATGTGGATATAGAAAGCATTATCCTTGCTGTTTTCTATGGCTTTGGCGATATGCTTGCAGGCATCCAATGGTGTTTCAAAGCCGTCTTGTTTATATCCGGGGTAGAAAAATACATATGCTGAGAATGTGCGATTTGTTTTACCTGGAATATACTTATAATCCGCTTTGCAAACCGCATCTGGATAGCGACTACAGATCAAATGCAGGAAAATGCCATATGTTAGAACGGTTTGCCGGTCAGCTCTGTCAGCAGAGTAAGAAATTATAATAGAAGTGTCTTTTCTTTCAAAGCAATTTACCAGTATCTGTTCATTTTCGTTGAAAAAATATTGAACATATTCAGATGGGCTTTCAATTATATAGCTACCATTTTGCAAAAGGGATTCGGCTTCATCCATAACGGCAAACAGGTCGTCGTTGTCAAATACTCCGTCGTCAACGGGTGCTACAACAGGCTGTTCAGCAGCGTGAATAATCTGACAGGCGGACAGACCTGTGCACAGGATAATCACCAAGACCAATGCCAGAAATTTGGTTGTTGTGGATCTGCTTGTCATAGACTTTTCTCCTTTCAATTTTAGAGTTTAATCATACTACGATACATAGAAATTATATTCTCGCAAATATTCATGTTCTGTTTGGTTGGATGTATTAACCTTTATAAAATATTTGGTACCGCTTTGCAATTGATAAGTGAAGTTTACTGCACCACTGTTCGCAGAGCCTGACGTTAACAGTGTTCCACTCGCATTGTACAAAGTGATGGTTAATGGTAGTGACGAAGAAGTTGTAGAAGTGAATGTGTAAGTTTTTGTTGTTGTCGGTGTAAAGTAATAATAATCTACATCACCGCAAAAGTCAATAAGACCATATTTTGATATACTCGATACGGAACCTAGATTTTTTGAAGTTTCAAAATCGTTACCGGCACCATCTGTACTGTATATGTAGGTTTTTATACAGTTATTATAGTGACCATTGGCGTGACCATAGTCTATGACAGAATTTTTGGTAATGTAATAGAAACGTACGACTCCATTTGCGTATTGATCCTCAAGAGCATATGTGGAAATGTTACTGTTTGTTAAGTTGTGACCGGAAATAGAATCGTTGTCGGGAGTCAGTGGGCCTAATTTGTGTGACCACGATCCGTCGCTATGTTGCATATAAAAATGAAAATCATCACCTCCAACCACAACAGCTATTAAACGTTTTGTTGTATATGCCTGACTGGCAGGCACACTAGACGCAGGACAGTTTGTGATCGAATAGTTCAGAGTTCGTGCATCGGCTTGCATTAGTTGAACAAGTATGTCCATTTTTTCATCATCAGTCCAAGCATCAGAATAAAGAGTGTCTTCATATAACTGTTCCAATTCTTCGTTATTGAAGATACAGCAAATTACGGTATCCTCATTGGGGTCGTAAATATCAACTCCATTTGTTTTATTGGCAAAATCACCAGGCATTTGCGCATAACACAGTACATTCGGATTAATGTCTTCTGGTTGGTAGAAAAAACGAAAAGCATAGCCATAACAATTTGCTCTTAATTGAAGACCATCATCGTAGTATATGGGATATTCTGGTATTATGGTATCTGGATCCTCCGTGTTTACGTAATAGTCTGCACTGCTATAGTCAGAATAAAATAAATTATGTGTGATCGCTGCTCGTGTTTGATTGCCTGCTGATTCATGGGTTACTGCGCTGACTGGGAGTTTGCGAAAAACAATGGAGCAGAGCAATAATAAGAAAGCGAGCAAGAAAGATAGTCTTCTTCTATTCATAGTTCCTCCTTTGTTTGGTTGTCAAAGTACAAATTCTCTAATGGAAAGAAAAGCGCATAAGCAGTCTGCTTTTGCAGTACGGCTTATGCGTTTACTATGCTCGCTTTTCCCAGTCTGGACACAGAAGGGGACATCAGGATCGCACATTTTCCGTACTGCATAGTTGCTGCGAAGTGGATCATAGTCAATCACCCTTTCCTCATACTCATCCATAAATAGTATAGCATAGGGAATAAAGCAAATCAATTGGAAGGGATGACAAATTCTGTTGCTTCATTTTGTATATTGTAACGCAAGAAAAAGGCGCGCCACACGACGCGCCCTTGGACGTTTCCGATCAGGGGAAGTTCACAAGAAGAGAAACCAGTGTGCAAAGCAGAATACCCGCAAAACCGGTGGTGAGCCACAGACTCCGCTGCTTAAGCCACTCCTTTGACAAAAACAACTGCACAAGGCAGAGAGCCGGCAGAGCGATGGCAATGATAGCGGTGATCACCCGCAACCAGTTAACACCGGTTGCTGCACAAACCAGGAAAAGGATAAAATCTGTTGCCACACCGATCAAAAGCAAGGTCATTACTTTTTCGAATGCTTTATAACCGCTCTGTTTTGCCATAGCGATCACCTCCATTGTATAGATACTATTTTTATAGCATATTTTGCCGAGATTTGCAAACTTTTTCTGATTTTTCACATTTTTTTGAAAAGACTTGCGTCAAAAAGAAAACGGTGGTATAATACGATAAATTATTATGGGTAAAATTCGTATTAGGAGCCGTTATGACTGAACCAAAATATCGCCTGGAGGGTATCGTTCATACCCGCTCAGAGCAGATGGAGGACTTCGAAGGTCCGTTGGACGTGATCTTTCTGCTGCTGAGCAAAAACAAAATAGAGATCCAGGATGTGTCCATCACGGCGATTTTGGAGCAGTATCTTGCTTACTTGGATGAGATGAAGCGCCTGGATATGGAGATCGCCAGCGAGTTTATCACTATGGCATCTCACCTGATGCTGATCAAGACAAAGATGCTCCTGTCAGCTGCTGAACAGGCAGAGGCAGAAAGTGAACTGGATCTTTTGCGTCAGTCTCTGATCGAGCGGCAGCGCAAGGAAGCTATTGAAGCGATCCGCACAGCGATCGTTTGGCTGGAACCCAGGAATGAGATCGGCCGCTGCCTGTTTACCAAACAGCCGGAGCCATTGCGCCGGGAGCAGACTTATCGTTATCAGCACGAAACGGAGGACCTTCTGAAGGCGCTGGATGATATTGCAGAGAGAAACCAGCGGCAGCTACCGCCGCCAACGGTGAATTTTAAGGGTATTGTGGGTAGAGAGCGGTACTCTATTGCGAAAAAAGTTGGTGAAGTTCTGCGCAGGTTAGTGCTGAAAGGTACTGAACGGCTGAAAAATCTCTTTAAGGGCAATAAAAGCCGCTCAGAGATCGTGGCCACATTCCTTTCGGTGCTGGAACTGTGCAAAACTGGTTCTGTGACTTTGGAGGATGATATTTCCGGCGAGAATCCCCAGGTTCGCTTGCTGGATGAAACAAAAATTCACGCGGAGGTGCAGACGGATGGAACAAACTGAATTACAGCGGGTCATTGAAGCCATTTTGTTTGCTGCCGGTGAGCCTGTAGAAGTATCCAGACTGGCAGCGGTTCTGGAAACCGATGAAGAAGATATTATGGCGGCCGCAGATGCACTGGCGGATTCTCTTTCCTTTGAGCGGCGTGGCATTCGGATCTTAAAACTGGAAAAAGGCTATCAAATGGTTTCCTCCGGCGAAATGGCAGACTATGTTACCAAAGCGCTGGAAACCCGTAAGCCTCCTAAGCTGTCGGCATCTCAGTTGGAAACACTGACAATCGTTGCCTATTATCAGCCGGCCACCAAGGCAATGGTGGAACAGATCCGTGGCGTTGACAGCGCCTATTCTGTTGGTGCCTTGCTGAACAAGAAGCTGATCACAGAAGCCGGACGGCTGAATGTGCCGGGCAGACCCATTCTGTACCGGACGACGCCGGACTTTTTGCGGACCTTTGGTATTTCCTCTTTGGAGGAATTGCCGCCTATTGAAAAGATCAGTTTTGGTGAACAGCTCCCGGAGCAGGCTGCAACTGAGGAATTGGAAAACCAGCAGCCACCTGTGGAGGAGAATTGATGGGTTGGCTCATCGCGCTGGCGGTGATCGTTTTGTTGGCCGTTTGTCCAGTGGGCGTCAGCGCAAAATATGATGAAGACGGCCCCGTCCTGCGCATTACAGCAGCTTTTATCCGTTTTGGGGTGTTTCCTCAGAAGAAAACGGAAAAGAAGAAGCCAAAGCCCCAAAAACAGGAAAAACCGAAAGCGGCGAAAACAGCGTCAGCCCCGGCTCCTGAAACGAAAAAGGGAGGCAGCGTAACGGATTTTTTGCCGCTGGTGCAGGTTGCGCTGGACTTTTTGGGCGCATTTCGCAGAAAACTGCGGATAAAGCGGCTGGAGATGAAAGTGATTCTTGCTGGGGATGACCCCTGTGACCTGGCAGTCAATTACGGCAGAGCAAATGCGGCCCTGGGAAATCTGTGGCCCCGGTTGGAGAGCCTGTTTGTAATCAAAAAACGGGATGTGCAGGTGGAATGTGATTTTGCTGCCGACGAAACGCGGGTGAAGGCAAGACTAGACCTGAACATTACCATTGGCAGACTCCTTTCTCTGGCGGTCCGGTACGGTTACCGGGCGCTGCGGGAATACCTGAAAATTAAGAAAATACGCGAAGGCGGTGCAGTAAAATGAGTAAAAATCTACCCAATATGCTGGAAGGTACTATCCAAAAGATTCGGGAAATGGTGGATGTGAATTCTGTGATCGGTGAGCCCATCACCACACCCGACGGGGTTACGATCATTCCTGTTTCCAAGGTCAGTGTTGGCTTTGGCGGTGGCGGCAGTGATTTCGTTTCCAAGAATCTGAATAAGCAGGAAAATCCCTTTGGTGGCGGTGTCGGCGGTGGCGTGAAAGTGACACCGATTGCGTTTTTGATCGTTAAGGAAGGTAATGTCCGTATGTTGCCTGTGGCAGCCCCTGCCAATACCACTGCGGATCGTTTGGTGGAACAGGTGCCGGATGTGCTGGACAAAATTTCCGCCTTTATCGATTCCCGTACCAAAAAGACGGAGGAATAATCCTTTTATCCCGGGGTATGCTATTGCCGGGTGAAAAAGGATGAAAAAATGGATGTTCCGGACGGCAGCAGCACTCCTGACTGCCGTCCTGTTTTTACCGCTGAGCGTGAAGGCGGTTTCTGCCCAGAAGGCAATACTGCTGGATGCCAATACGGGGCGGGTGCTGTATGAAAAGGATGCGGATAGCCGCAGCCTGATTGCCAGCACCACAAAAATTATGACTGCGTTGGTGGTCTGTGAACAGTGCAATGTGCTGGACCGGATGAAAATTCCCAAGGAAGCGGTGGGAATTGAAGGTTCTTCTATGTACCTGCAGGAAGGGGAAGTGCTGACCCTTCAGGAACTTCTTTATGGGCTGATGCTCTCTTCCGGTAATGATGCGGCGGTGGCGCTGGCAATCTATTGCGGCGGTACGGTGGAAGGCTTTGTGGGGCTTATGAACGACAAAGCCTACCGGTTGGGGCTTGCAGATACGCATTTTGAAAATCCCCACGGTCTTGATAGCCCCAATCATTATTCCACAGCGGCAGATTTAGCTGCTCTGGCAGCGTATGCTATGAAAAACCCTATTTTTTTACAGACTGTGTCCACAAAAAATGTTCGTATCGGCAATCGCAGCCTGCAGAATCATAATAAAATTCTGTGGACAGTGGACGGCGCTGACGGTGTGAAGACCGGCTTCACAAAAGCGGCCGGGCGGATATTGGTCTCCAGCAGTATCCGGGACGGGCGGCGGCTGATCTGCGTTACGATCAACGATGGAAATGATTGGCAGGACCATAAGCAGTTGCTGGAAACCGGCTTTTCCCGGTATACGGTGGAAGAAATCCTGTCCAAGGGCGATTGTGTCGGCACAGTGGAGGTTGCGGCGGGGCAATCTGAGCGGGTGCAGGTTTTGGCTGCGGAGGATTTTTCCTTTCCGTTGGCGGCAGATGAGCAGCCGCAGATCGTTCTGTCCGGCCCCGGTTTTGCTTATGCACCGGTGGTGCAGGGAGAGGCGGCTGGCTATGCCTATATCTGCATTGGCGACGACTGTGTAGGCAAAGTGCCGGTGGTATATTCCCATACGGTTGAACGGGAAGAAAGTCCGAAAAAGAAGCATTTTTGGCAAAAATGGTTTGGTGACTGATATGAAAGAACGCTTGCAAAAAATAATCTCCGGTCGGGGCATTGTTTCCCGCCGCGCCGCGGAAAAACTGATTGAAAGCGGCAGCGTTTTGGTCAATGGCTCGGTGGCGTCGTTGGGCGACATTGCAGACCCGGATGTGGATGAGATTCTGGTGGACGGAAAACCCCTTCCGTCCACAAAGAAAAATGTATATATTATGCTCCATAAGCCCCGGGGATATGTGACCACCCTTTCTGACGAAAAAGGACGCCCAAATGTTGCACAATTGGTGGCGGAGTGCGGTGCGCGGGTCTACCCCGTTGGCCGGCTGGATATGGATTCTGAAGGTCTGCTGTTGCTTACCAACGACGGCGAATTTGCCAATCGCGTTATGCATCCGGGACGGGAAGTGGAAAAAACCTATGAAGTTTGGGTAAAAGGTTTTCACGAGACCAGCACCCGGCTGCTGGCACGGCCCATCACTTTGGATGGCTATCAGATCCGCCCGCCGAAGGTGAAGTTGATTCGTGGGGAAGGGGAGAAAGCAAAATTTTTGGTAACCATCCACGAAGGCCGAAACCGGCAGATTCGCAGAATGTGCCAGGCGGCCAATATGGAGGTCACCAGACTGCGCCGCATCCGGGAAGGCAGGTTGGAGTTGGGAGACTTAAAACCGGGCACCTGGCGGTACTTAACAGAAGAAGAATTGACGAAGCTGTGAGCTTCGTCAATTTTTGCAATTTCTCATTCAGAAACTTGCAAATCTGCAAGGGTTCTGCTATCATAGTGAAAACGACCACTTACCAACCAACCTAGGGAGGGAACACAATGGAACACGATGTTTTAGCTCTTTTGCAGGCAAAGGCCAGTGGATTTTCCAAGGGTCAGCGGCTGATTGCCCAGTACATTACGGAAAGTTATGACAAAGCCGCCTTTATGACGGCCAATCGTCTGGGTAAAACGGTGGGGGTCTCCGAGTCCACTGTGGTCCGTTTCGCGGCAGAACTGGGGTTTGACGGCTATCCCGCTATGCAAAAGGCTATGCAGGAAATGGTGGTCAACCGACTCACTTCTGTCCAGCGGATGGAGGTGGCGAATGACCGGATCGGGGATCAGGATTTGGTCTCGCTGGTGCTGCAGACGGACATGGAAAAGCTGCGGCAGACAGAGGAAACGATCAGTCGGGGAGAATTCCAATTCGCCGTAGATGCAATCCTTCGGGCAAGACGAATCTATATTTTAGGTGTCCGGTCTGCGGCTATGCTGGCAAATTTTTTGGGATATTATCTGAAATATATGTTCCCGGACGTGCGGATCGTTACTGCGTCCAGCTCCAGTGAGATGTTTGAGCAGATCGTGAATGTCAACGCCCAGGATGTTGTTGTTGCTTTCAGCTTTCCCAGATACTCTACGACCACTGCCAAGGGAGCGCAATACTGCCGCTCCACTGGCGCTACTGTCATTGGTGTGACAGACAGCCGTTTGTCGCCTTTGGGGCAGAACTGTGACCACGTACTGCTGACAAAAAGTGATATGGTATCCTTAGTGGATTCTCTTGTAGCACCGCTAAGCGTTGCAAATGCCCTGATCGTGGCGCTGGCCGCCAAGCGGGAGCAGGAAGTTACCCGCACCTTTGATGATTTAGAACGGATCTGGGAAGAATACCATGTGTATGAAAAGCAGATTCATTTGCCGTAAACAAAAACGCCGGGGCGCAATGCAAACGCGCCTCGGCAGTTTATGTTATTGGCGAATCTGATCCTGGGGAATTAGACTGGGATCAAACATAACCTCCGAATGGTTGTCCAAAATCAATTTCTTTTCCAAAGGCTCGCCGGTGACCTTATCCCAGGTCTGACGATAGATTTTGGAAATCCGATAATACTTGTCGCCCTCTTTTCGAAAATGATGATCTTCCTCTATCAGACTGTACCGGTGTGAAATGGCAGTTTCGCTTCGCAGCTGGGCGTGAAGCTCCTCGCCGGCGCACCAAACAAGCAGCTGATAATCCTGTTGGGTATCATTTCGGAACCGAAAATCCAAATTGTTGTAGCTGACGGAAGTGCCGGCGCTGAGGGGAACACGTCTGCCCTGATCCGGCGCAAGCGCATCGGAATGCTTATGAAATTCCGTTACCGTCAGCGGACTGTCCAGCACCAAAAGGTGAATGGTGTTGGCCAAATTACAAAGGCCGCCACCCGTTCCGGTGACCAGTTTATTATTGCGGATGATGCGACCCTCTTTGTAACCTTTTCGTTTGGTTGTTTTGCCCACGAGATGCCAAAAAGAAAATTCCTCGCCGGGATGAATGATGATTCCGGAAATTCTACTGCCGGCAATGGCGATGTTTACCGCTTTGTTTTCCTGATGCTCCAGATTGATGCCCGGAGCCCGCTTGATCATATTGGAGCTGTGCTCGGCAATCAGGTTTGGCAAATGCTTCTCCGATTTGCTGCGGGCAAGCCTTCCAGCGTGTGTTATATTTTTAATGTGGCGCTTGATAATTTCTTTTTGCAGGGAAATGGCATAGCAGGTGGGGCTGATTTCACAAAACAGCTTACCTCTGATCCGCAGCATCGGTCTGCGCCTCCTCTTTGCAGATATAGCCCAGCCTACCGCAGTAGGCTCGGCTCTTCTGATAACATTTGATAATGACTTTTTCCAGATTTCTCCTGATTCCAATTTTCTTCTCATCGGGATAGCGCAAATACTGAACCAAAATGCTGGCAATTCCAAATCGGTTAGCCCCGAAAATGTCCGTAAACAGTTGATCCCCGACATACAGCGTTTGTCCTTTTGGGGTGTCCAGCAACGCGACGGCTTTCCGATAACCGTCGGTTTTTGGCTTTTGCGCCTCGGCAATGTAGGCGGAATCGATATTTTTCAAAAACCGGAGGATCCGCTTTTCGCTGTTATTGGACAGAATAATTGTTTTGAAACCAATTTGATGGATCTGCCGGAACAGAGCGTCCACCTCCGGCGTGGAATCTTCACCGTGATGGACCAGTGTGTTATCAATATCAAAGATGATGCCCCGATACCCTTTGCTGTACAGTTTTTGATAATCAATGGAAAACACACTGTCTACATATTCGTAAGGATAGAAAAATTTTAACATTCTTTTCCCTCATCCAACAATACTGAGGCTTTTGCGTTCCAGATGACTGCAAACCAAATTGATCTGACCGGCAAACGTGTCGCCAAATTTGCTTTCGAAGAAAGCACCGCCAATGGTAAAGGCCCAGGCACCGGCTTGCACCACGCAATCCACCCGATCCAAGGTGTTGATACTGCCGGCTACGCAAACAGGGGCATCCACACGGCTTACAAACTGGCGGATCAATTCGTTCGGATCGCCGGTGTAGCGGTAGCCCAGCAGATCCAAACCATAAACGCCCTTCTGCAAATAACTTTCCGCTTCCTGAACCATTTCTTCCACAGTGCCATCCAAAATGGAAGGACGCTGAGAAATTTTGCCAACGAAAGGCATATATTTCAAACTGTTTTGCTTGCAATAATCGTTGACGGAATCAAAAAACAAAGTGCCCATCAGAATATCGCATCCGCACTGCACTGCCAAATGAGCACCGTGCAGGCATTCCTCTTCTGTGTAGGCCACGACCTCCAATACTGTTGTTTTGCCGCAAGCTTTCATTGCGGCAAAAAGGTTATACATTTGCTCCGATGGCAGGCCGTCTTCTTTGAAACCCCAATATTGTGCCTTGGAATGCTTGCAGATTTCAAAAATTTCTGATGCATTGACAACTGTGCGGTCATGGTGCGTCAGCATAACGATCAACTGAGGGTATCCCATATGTATACCAATCCTCCAACGAAATAAAATCGTACGCTATGAAACACAAAACTACAAAAAGTATAGCATAATCTGTCACTTTTGTCCATTCCATTTTTTGAAATTTCTTACGATTTAGAGCGAAAAACCTTGCAATGTGATACAGATGGTGATAAAATCAGTAAAAAAAGCAATTGCATTTTCACAAAAAGAAACTGCACACAAGGATCATACTATGACATATGATACAATCATAATTGGCGGCGGCCCTGCCGGAATGTTTGCCGCCATCACAGCTGCCCAACGGGGAAAGCAGGTACTGCTGCTGGAAAAGAATGGACGGCTGGGTAAAAAACTGCTGATCACCGGGAAAGGCCGCTGTAATGTGACCAATAATTGTGAGGTGCCGGAGGTGCTGCAAAATGTGCCCCGAAACGGAAGATTTTTGTACAGTGCTGTTTCTGCATTGCCGCCCCAAAGTGTGATGGCCTTCTTTGAAAATAGCGGATGCGCACTGAAAACGGAGCGGGGGAACCGGGTGTTCCCAGTGTCGGATAAGGCAATCTCCGTTTTGGATTGTCTGGAACGCCGTATGCGCGCTCTGGGCATCACTGTCAGAACCGGGAAAGCAGAACAGGTGCTGACGGAAAACGGCGCTGTTACAGGCGTGCAGACGGACAGAGATACATTTTTTTGCCGGAGCGTTATTCTCGCCACCGGCGGTTTATCCTATCCCACCACCGGATCGACGGGTGACGGCTATGCTATCGCAAAGTCCCTGGGGCACACGGTTACAGCGACCGAGGGTTCTCTGGTGCCGTTGGAGACAGCAAGGGAGGATTGCCCGGACATGCAGGGGCTGAGTCTGCGAAATGTAGGGGTGAAGCTGCTGAATGAAAAGGGCAAGGTTTTGTATAAGGACTTTGGAGAACTGCTCTTTACCCATTTTGGCGTGTCAGGCCCCACGGTCTTGAGTGCCAGCGCCCACCTGAAGGGAGAAAACTGCCGTTTGGTCATCGATCTGAAACCGGCGCTGGACGAAAGTAAGCTGGATGCTCGCATTTTGCGGGATCTGGAGCAGTACCAAAACCGGTCTATGGAAAATGCCCTGACGGATCTCTTGCCAAGGTCTATGATCCCTGTGGTTCTGCGGCGGCTGGATATTGATCCAAGCCTGCAGGCAAACTCTTTGACAAAACAAAAGCGGCGTGCCCTTGTGGAGCTTTTGAAGGCATTTTCTTTGGACATTACCGGGAAGCGCCCGGTTGCGGAGGCGATCATCACCTCCGGCGGTATCAAGGTTTCAGAGATTGACCCCAAGACTATGGCGTCCAAGCTGGTTCCTGGGCTCTTCTTTGCCGGTGAGATCATTGACTGCGATGCCTATACCGGCGGCTTTAATTTGCAGATCGCCTGGTCCACCGCTTATGCGGCAGGTTTAAATGCATAACAAAAACAGCCCGCAGAGGAAAACTCTGCGGGCTGTGATTATATGGGCATTTGCGTCAGATTCGCCGGAGGAGAGTGCGAGTTTAGCCTTCGCCTTTGGATTGGAGATACTTTTCATACTCGCTCGCATAGAGGTTATAATGGTATGGATAGCTTCCAACTCTTTTATGCATTCCATCTTCATAGCAATAATAAAGTTCTTCGATAGAATAACTGCCATTATAACGTAAGTTAAAATAACTTGTATGAGAAAGCTGTCCATTGTAATGATCCTTCACAAAATCATTAATACTGGCGTAGCCTGCAGCAGCATATTCGGTATAG
>CAYVSU010000018.1:0-19529 GCA_964454215.1 uncultured Oscillospiraceae bacterium
TGACCTTCGGCGCATTCGCAGAGATCCTGCCTGGCGTTGATGGCCTGATCCACATTTCTCAGATCGCTGACAAGCGCATCGGCAAACCCGAGGATGTTCTGTCTGAGGGTCAGACTGTGACCGTCAAGATCACCGATGTGGACGCTGAGAACAAGCGCATCTCTCTGTCCATCCGCGCTCTGCTGGAGCCCGCTGCTGAGACCGTTGAAGAAACCGTCGAGGCAGAGACCGAGGAAGTCGTCGAGGCTGAATAATGACCGCTACATACCGGGGCTGGCAAAGTGCCGGCCCCGGTATTTGCTTTGAGGAGGGACAGATATGGTAAAGCATATTGTCCTATATACATTAAAAGATGGTGTAGACAAAGATGCAGCGGTAAAGCTGATTGCGTCCTGTCTGGAACCTCTGGCGGGACGGACCCCCGGACTTTTTAAAATGGAGATCCGCCGGGTGTACAATGGTATGGATTATGCGCCTTATTCAGAGTTTGAAACCAGAGAAGCGGTAACCAGCTACCGGGAGCATCCGCTGCATTTGAAAGCAAAAGGCCATTTTTGGCATTTATTGAACTGTCGCGTAGCGGCAGATTATGAGGTGTGAGAGATGAAAGCAATCGTTACTGTTGTTGGCAAGGATCAGGTGGGCATTATTGCCGCGGTCTGTATCAAACTTGCCGAGTACAATGTCAATGTGTTGGATATCAGCCAGACAGTCTTGCAGGGCTATTTTACTATGATGATGGTGGTGGACGTATCGGACTGTACCCTGCCGTTAGCACAGATCTGTTCAGATATGGAAGAGATGGGAAGAGAGCGGGGGCTTTCTATTCGTGTCCAGCGAGAAGATATTTTTGAAGCGATGCACCGGGTGTGAGGTGGCAGTATGCTGAATACAAAAGACATCTTGAAAACCCTGGATATGATCGATAAGCGGCATCTGGATATCCGCACGATTACGATGGGTATCAGCCTGCTGGATTGCTGCGATACGGATCTTGACCGATGCTGTGAGAAAATTTACAACAAAATTACCCGCTGTGCCAAGAATCTGGTGAAAGTAGGCGAAGATATTGAACGAGAATTTGGTATTCCCATTGTCAACAAGCGCATTTCCGTTACGCCCATTGCGCTGGTTGCCGGCTCTTGCGAAGCGGATTCCTATGTGAAAATTGCCCAGACACTGGATTCAGCAGCAAAGACCTGCGGGGTCAACTTCATTGGCGGTTTTTCTGCTTTGGTGCAGAAGGGAGCGACCAGCGGGGACTGGAAGTTGATTCATTCCATTCCGGAAGCAATGGCGTGTACTGAGCGGGTCTGCGCATCTGTTAATGTGGGATCCACCAAGGCGGGCATCAATATGGATGCTGTTGCAGAGATGGGACGAATCATTAAAAAGACTGCACAGATCACTGCAGATAATGATGGCTTGGGCTGTGCGAAGCTGGTTGTTTTTGCCAATGCTGTTGAGGATAATCCCTTTATGGCAGGCGCGTTCCACGGCGTTGGCGAGCCGGAATGCGTGCTGAATGTAGGCGTTTCCGGTCCCGGTGTGGTGTATCACGCACTGCAGAAAGTGAAAGGGGCACCCTTTGATGTTGTGGCGGAAACGGTGAAGAAGACGGCGTTTCAGATCACCCGAATGGGTCAGATCGTGGCGCGGGAGGCATCCCAGCGGTTGGGTATACCCTTCGGTATTGTGGATTTGAGCCTGGCCCCTACTCCGGCTGTGGGCGACAGCGTTGCCCGGATATTGGAAGAAATGGGTTTGGAAGTTTGCGGTACTCACGGTACAACAGCAGCACTGGCTTTACTGAACGATGCTGTGAAAAAAGGCGGTGTGATGGCATCCAACCATGTAGGCGGCCTTTCCGGTGCGTTTATTCCCGTATCCGAGGATGAGGGGATGATTGCTGCGGCGGAAAGCGGTACGCTGACTTTGTCCAAGTTGGAGGCAATGACATGCGTTTGTTCTGTGGGTCTGGATATGATCGCCGTGCCCGGGGATACCAGTGCGGCTACCATTTCCGCCATTATCGCTGACGAGGCGGCGATCGGTATGATCAACTGTAAAACAACAGCTGTGCGTATCATTCCTGCTCCTGGAAAAGTTGTGGGCGACCGAGTGGAAATGGGAGGCCTTTTAGGAAGCGCACCGGTTATGCCGGTTTATAAAGAAAGTGCGGAATCCTTTGTTGCCCGTGGCGGAAGAATTCCTGCACCGATCCAGAGCCTTAAAAACTAAAATGCGCACCCGTGCCTTTGGCACGGGTACGTGATATTGACATTTTTCTCTGTATTTTCTATAATTATGCTAGACAAAAATGTGGAGGAAATCCAATGAAGATCAGAAAAATTGCACTGGTTTTACTGCTGATCCTGCTGATGACCGTGGGCTGTGCACAGAAAGAGCACAGTGCTGGAACAACCGTTCCTACAACAGTACCGGCAACAACGGTTCCTGAAACTTCAGCTTCCCCTACAACAGAAGTGGAAAGCCTATATCAGCCGGATGCAGGCAGCATTTTGAATCGAATTCCTGTTTACGACTACGCCGGATATGCGGAGATTCGCTCATTGAGCCACGACGGAACCTATGCCAAGCAGACAAGCCTTCAGAATACCACCACAACCACAGATATGCTGGGCGGTGGCGAAATGCTGATGTTCTCCGATGTTAAGGACGATAAAGGACTCATCGCGTATCAGGAAGAATTGTTGCAGTGGGGCTATACCCTCTACGCCGAGAGTCAGATGGGCGATTGCCAGTATTCCACCTGGATCAATAGCGATACAATTGTGACATTGATGTATATCCCCGTATATCACCGCCTCGGCATTATTGCAGAACCTATGCGTGCACTGCCTACCCGGGAAGAGGACAATGTTTACGAGGATTTGGGTATCGAAAATAAAGTGATTATGATTACTTGCCAGTTTATGAATCGGAGCAATGGACTTTGTGCCGTATTCCAGCTTTGCGACGGCAGTTTTATTGTGGTGGATTCCGGCCAGGGATGGCATCAGAGAAATCAGTCCGTCGAAAAGGACTACTGGGAAAACAATGCCAAGGAACTATTCCACGTATTGGAGGAATATTCCCCTGACAGGGATGGAGACGGAGATAAAGACAAAGACGATATTGTGATCGCAGCTTGGTTCTTTACCCATATTCATATGGATCACCAGGGCGGGTATCCGTCCTTTGCCCAGCATTTTGCGGATAAGGTAACGGTGGAACAAGTGATCTTTAATGTGCCAAACGAAGAGATCATTGAAGAATTTACCGACGGATACCTTGCTGCCGGTAAGGGCAAGGAGATTACCGGCGAGTATGTGGATTTGATTGAAAATATCACAACGGAGTACTTCCCGGAGGCAAAGCTGGTGGAAGCCCACCCCGGACAGGTGTATTACATCCGGGATGCGGTGATTGAAATGCTTTATACATGGGAACTGGATTGGAATATGCCCAACCGGTGCAACAGCACATCCTCGTTATTTACAGTTGAACTAGGAGATACAAAAATTATGGTTCCCGGCGACAGCGGCGAATCCGAATCAAGGCTGGTCCAGAATGTATACAAATCATACCTGAAATCGGATATGATGTTTACGGTGCATCACGGCTCTACCGGAGCGACGGCAATGCTAAACAGTTATATTGACCCCGATGTTGTTCTGTGGCCGTCATCCCAGGCGCACTATGAGAAAATGAAAAATACGGACTATAACAGACCTCTTCAAAGCGCCGATGCGATCTATGTGGCAGGCGACAAGGTAACGGTTATTACACTGCCCTATGCAGGAGAGTCCAGCGTGTATATCCGGGATACAATCGAGCCGGTCAGAAGAGAGTAACACAGGAACAGAAAACACCGCAGCACATTTTGTGCTGCGGTGTTCCTTCATTTTGCAGACAGATCTACGCTCCGGCGGAGCATAGAAAGGGGAGGGACTTGCTGTGGAAGCGGAATTGTAAACTGCATCTGAGGCGTTCTGGGCTCTTCCAAAGCGTTGCCTTCCAAGTCGGCCATATTTTCGGCAGTAATGGCAAAGGGCTTCCTGTCGGGGCCAACGACCTCCAGAGCGTCACCGGCGCGGAACTTATTGTTAAGCGAGCAAAGTGCCAGCCCATTTTCATCGCACGAAAGGACTTTTGCGCAGATCTGCCAGTCCCGAATGTAGCGGGAGTGCTCGGTGTATTGCCCCGGCTGACCGTAGTAAAAACCGGTGGAGTAGACCCTGTGGGAAACATGTTCCACTTCGTCTCGCCAAACGGTATCGATCTCCCGCCCGGCAGCGACATCGTCGATGCAGTGGCGGTAAGCTCCTGTGACGATGGCGGCATAATAAGCAGATTTTGCACGACCTTCGATCTTAATGCAGTCGATACCCGCATCCATCAGATCTTTGAGATGGTCGATCATACACATATCCCGGGAATTCAGAATGTAAGTGCCCTTTTCGTCTTCATAAACGGGGAAGTATTCCCCGCGACGCTTTTCCTCCAACAGAGCGTACTGATAACGGCAGGGTTGGGCGCAGGTACCCCGATTGGAGTCCCGTCCGGTCATATAGTTGGAAAGCAGGCAGCGACCGGAGTAGCTGACACACATCGCGCCGTGACCAAAGGTCTCAATCTCCAGTTCCCTGGAGGTTTTCTGCCGGATGGTGCGGATCTCCTCCAGATTCAGCTCTCTTGCCAGTACAACCCGTTTGGCACCGAGGTCATACCAAGCCTGTGCGCATTCGTAGTTGGCGATGGACTGCTGCGTGGAGATGTGCCGTTCACAGTTTGGTGCGTATTTGCCAGCCAGCGTAAACGCACCCAGATCTGCAACGATCAGCGCGTCCACACCTGCGTCATCAAGTTGTTCCAAATAGGCAGGCAAATGGACAACTTCGTTGTTGCGAGGCATCGTATTCACAGTTACGTGGACTTTCACACCGTGACGGTGGGCAAATTCTACAGCTTTGGGAAGCTCCTCCGGGGTGAAATTTCCTGCAAAGGAGCGCATTCCGAAGCTTGTTCCTGCCAAATATACGGCGTCAGCACCGTAGAGAACAGACATTTTCAACCGTTCCATATCTCCGGCGGGGCTTAATAATTCCAGTTTTTTCATCATATCACTTCAAGCTGTTCAAGAAATTCTGGTGTTCCTTATAGGTTTTGGAGAAGTGGTGCTCGTTGGTGCTGGGGTCCAGAGCAAAGAAATAATAGCTGGTTTCTGCCGGACTCAGCGCCGCGTAGATGCTGGAAATACCGGGGTTGGAAATGGGCGTGGGAGGCAGACCGGTACGGGTATAGGTGTTATACGGATGATCCGTTTGGAAATCCTCCGTCGTCAGATCGGATGTGCCAAGACCGTAAACCAAAGTAGAGTCCATTTCCAGCTTGAGGTAGTTTGCGTTGGTCAGACGGTTGTAAATAACCGAGGAAATGTTATAGTTTTCGCCGGTATGGGCACTTTCCTTCTGAATGATAGAAGCGACAGTGATAACGTCCTGAACAGTCAAATTCATACCGAGCTTTGCGTTCAGTGTGTCCAAATAGCCCATCAGATCGTCATCAAACTGATCTTCAAACCGTCCCAACAGCTTGATATAGACCTGCTTAGCGGAGGAGTTGGTATAGAACTCATAGGTGTCGGGGAAAAGGAAACCTTCCAGGCAATAGGCTGTGCCCTTTTCAACATCTTCCAGGAACCAGTAGGAGGAGAAATCATTTTCAGAGGCATAGGTTTCCAACTGCTCTACAGTGCAAACACCCTTTTCTTCCAGCAGTTCAAAGATCTGCTTACAGGTGTAACCTTCCGGTATCGTAACTTTAGTAGTTTCACGGTAAGAGGAGGTGGCGGACATACCTTTTACCAACGCGTTATAGTCATAGAGCGTATTCAGTTCAAAGGTGCCAACGCTGATCTTTCCCTTTTCGATAACATCGGCAAGCTGAGCGTACAGCTTAAATAAACTGGGATATTTGATCAGACCCGCATTGTACAGCTTATTGGCAATGGAGTCTAAGTCATCATTTTCTGTGATGGTGATGGTGATTTTTTTGTCTTCACAGCCAAAAGCCAAAACATCAGCAGCACAGACCCAAAGCAATCTGCCAAAGGACAAGCCGATGGCCAAAACAATGGCAGCCCAAATAAGGGTGGATGCCAGATGCGGCAGCCCCAAGAGACCGTAACCCTTTTTCCTGCGGGGTCGGACTTTTCTGGCAGGCGTATAGTCGTCTACAGGTGTCTCTTCCATATCCTCGTTCTCGGAAGATGCATCGTGGACAGAATCCTCTGACGCTTCCTTGACGCCAATATCAAGTTCAGCAAACAGATCATCGAAGGCAGGATCAGAAAGGGGGTATTCGTGAGAAGCGGTATCTCCGTAAGGGTCATCCTTTTCCCAGTTCTCAGCAATGGCCTCCTGAATGATTTTTTCCAGTTCCATTTCGGAGATATCCGAAAGACCCGCAGAAGCAACAGCGTGCTCGTCGGGGCCGATCTCAATGTCTACTTCCGGAGCAACCAGCAGATCATCCAACCAGGCCGTATCCTGGGTAGCTTCTTCAGAAACGGATTCTGCTGCCCCTGTGACTGCTTCCGGCAGACTGTTGGGATCTTCAATTGTATTTTCTGCTTCCGGGATAGGCTCCTTCAGCAGTTCGTCCAGCCAGCTGGTGTCTTCCGGCGGATTGTTAAGCTTTTCGTTTTCCATAGTGGGGTCCTCCTGTTAGCGAATCACGATCTGCTGTGCAATGGCTTGGGCAGTTTTCGTACCTTTCAGCGCTTCTACCAGCATCAAACCAAAGGCAGTTGCACAGCCGGCAGATGTGCCAGTGATAAGATTGCCGTCCCGCACGCAAGGCATATTTTCAACTATCCTTGCTCCACCCATACCGCTTTCACAGCCGGGATAGCAGGTGGCGTTTTTGCCGTCTGTGATGCCCAGATCTGCCAAAACGGTAGGACCGGCACAAATTGCGGCAACATATTTCTGATTTTCCCAGGCAAAGCGCAGTGCATCCATTGCCGGTTTGCTGGCCCGAACGGATGCGACACCGCCCAGCCCGCCGGGAAGAATGATCATTTCCAAATCAGTCAGATCCATCTGACCGATCTCAATATCGGCGACAACGCCAATACCGTGACCGCCATAAACGGTTTTACCGTTTACACCTACAGTCATTGCTTCTACATCAGCCCGACGCAGCAAGTCCAAAGGCGTGATGGCTTCCGTTTCTTCAAATCCGGTGCCCAAAAGCAGATAAACCATTATTAGCCCTCCAGACAATGCCGCACATAGCGGTAAATTTCTTCGTGAATGTCCTCAATGGACCTAAGCACGCCGTTTCGCACACAGTCTACGACGGTCCAGCCGTAAAACTGTGCAGCTTTTCTGCCGGTTTCCCGGCAAGTGGCAAGATATGCGGTATCTTGCTCATGAATATCAGCGCTGGTATTGGTGGTTGCTTCCCGGTGCCGCATTAGTTTCTCTGTAAAATCTGTGGGCACATCCAAATAAATGGTGAGATCCGGGCGAGGCAGAGCCAACTTGTCGTATTCAAATTCATACAACCATTGCAAAAATGCGCCTTGTTGGTCGGCGGGTTCTTTGGAGGTCTGATGAACGGCATTGGAAGTGGTATAACGGTCAGATACGATCAAACCGCCATTTTCAAACCATTCGCCCCAATCTTTTTTGTAAGAGGCATAGCGATCTACGGCGTAAAAAGCAGAAGCGGCATAAGCATTCACATCGGAGGGTTTTGTACCGAATTCCCCACCCAGATACATTCGGATCAGCGCGGAGCTGGGCTCAGAATACTGGGGGAATACCAGTGTTTTGAAGGACTGCCCTTCACGCAGCAGGCGTTCTGTGAGCTTTTTGAATTGGGTGGATTTACCGGAACCGTCAGTGCCTTCAATTACGATCAGTTTGCCCATTTTTGCTGCCTCCTTGCGTGTGCATACTATAATATCATATAATATCATATTTTTTTTCGTTTGTCCACAGGAAGATGCAAGGATAAATATTGACAAATATCCCACAATTATATATTATAATAAGTGTTATAAAACAAGTGTTATCTAAGGGTGATATTATGCCGCCAAAACGCAAATTTACAAAGGAACAAATCGCGGATGTTGCATTTGCATATGTGCGGACTCAGGGAATCGAAAGCCTTACAGCAAGAAGTTTGGCTGCGGCACTGGGCACTTCCACTGCGCCGATCTTTACAGTCTTTCATAGCATTGACGAGGTGATTCAGCGAGTAAAGGATAAAGCAGGTGCGCTCTATATGTCCTACATTGACGCTGGTATGTCACAACAGCTACCGTTTAAAGGTGCGGGATTGCAATATATTCAGTTTGCAAAGGATGAACCGGAGTTATTTAAACTGCTGTGTATGCAGGAGGACCAGTCGGGTGTGACCCATTTTTTGCCGGAACGGGAGCCCAACACCCAGCGGATCCTGCAAACAGTGGAAAATGCCTACGGCATACCAGAGGAGCGGGCAAGGCGGCTTTATAATCATTTATCGATTTACACCCATGGTCTTGCGGTTTTGTACGCACAAAGGCAATGTGTGTTTACTATGGAAGATGTGAGCCGTCTGCTGACGGAAATGTTTTTGGCTTTGAAGAAGGAGATATACCATGAAGACGATAATTGAAATTCAGAATTTGAATAAAACCTTTGGAGATGTTAAAGCAGTGCAGAATCTTTCTTTTCAAGTAAGGGAAGGAGAACTGTTTGCCTTTTTGGGTGTCAACGGCGCAGGTAAGTCTACAACGATCAACATCCTCTGCGGTCAGCTTGCCAAGGACAGCGGTAGTGTGTGGGTAGATGGACAGGATTTGGAGAAGAATGTGGATGCTATCAAGGCGAAACTGGGGGTCGTTTACCAAAACTCCGTACTGGACAAGGCGCTTTCCGTTAGGGATAATCTGGAAAGTCGCGCTGCTCTTTACGGAATTACTGGCAGCGCGTTTCAGGAGCGGCTTTCCCAACTGGCTGAGCTTCTGGATTTTGGCGATCTGTTGAAGCGCACTGTTGGAAAACTCTCTGGCGGTCAGCGGCGGCGGATCGATATTGCCCGGGCACTGCTGCACCAACCGAAGATCCTAATTTTGGACGAACCAACTACCGGCCTGGACCCTCAGACCCGGCGGCTTTTGTGGAATGTGATCTCCCGGCTGCGTAAGCAGAAGAATATGACTGTATTCCTTACCACTCACTATATGGAAGAAGCAGCAGATGCCGATTTCGTGGTTATTTTGGATAGCGGCAAGCTAATCGCCGAGGGCACGCCCCTGGAATTGAAAAACCGCTATACCGGAGATTTCATCACCCTGTATAATGCCAATGAAAGCGCTGTGCAGCAACTGCAGATGCCCTATGAGCCAATTCGGGATGCCTTCCGTCTGTCTGTACCCAACACGGCGACGGCAACGGAGTTGATCATTCACAACCCCGGGCTGTTTCAAGATTATGAGATCACCAAAGGAAAAATGGATGATGTTTTCCTGGCGGTCACAGGAAGAAAATTAGTGGGAGGTGAGGAGCAATGAAACAATTCTCCGCTCTTTTGAAGCGTAATACCAAGTTGTTTTTTAAGGATAAGGGAATGTTTTTCACTTCTCTTATAACGCCTGGCATTTTGCTGATGCTCTACGCTACCTTCCTTGGCAATGTGTATCGGGACAGCTTTTTGTCCGCTCTGCCGGATGGTTTGGTAATGGCGGAAGAATTGATCGAAGGTTGCGTGGGTGGTCAGCTGATTTCCTCCATTTTGGCAGTTTCTTGCGTGACGGTGGCGTTTTGCTCCAATATGCTGATGGTGCAGGATAAGGCCAATGACAGCATCAAGGATTTGACGATTTCTCCGGTAAAGCATTCCACGCTTGCGCTGAGCTATTTCTTCGCATCCTTGCTGTCTACATTGATCATTTGCTTGGCGGCAACTGGCATTTGCCTTGCATATGTGGCAGCCGTGGGCTGGTATATGCGTGCAACAGATATTATGCTGCTGCTTTTGGATGTGTTGCTGCTTTCTACATTTGGAACAGCGCTGTCCAGTATCATCAATTTTTTCCTGTCTACCCAAGGACAGATATCTGCTGTTGGCAGCATTGTCAGTTCAGCTTACGGCTTCATCTGCGGGGCGTATATGCCCATTTCTCAGTTTTCCGAAGGGCTGCAGCGGGTGATTTCCTTCTTGCCAGGAACTTACGGCACATCTTTGGTGCGCAATCACGCAATGGGTGGCGTATTTGCGCAGATGGAAGCGGTCGGTTTTCCGGCCGAAGCGGTGGAAGGAATCAAGAATGTTATTGACTGCAACTTGTACTTCCTTGATCGGCGGGTAACAGAGGGTGCGATGTATGCTGTTTTGGGCGGAACCGTAGTTATTCTGATCGCAGCTTATGTACTGATGAATGTGATAAGAGGGAAAAAAGCAGGATAAAGCTAAGAGCCAGTTCGTTATGAACTGGCTCTTTGATGTGAAAGACTATCCGCGATGTTTCTGGCAACATATACGCCGCTGGCAGATGCGTGAGACAGGGAATGGGTGATACCGCTGCCATCACCAATGATGTACAGGCCTTCGTATTTGGACTCCAATTTCTCGCTTACGGATACTTCCATATTATAGAACTTGACTTCCACGCCATAAAGAAGGGTGTCGTCATTGGCAGTACCGGGAGCAACCTTATCCAAAGCATAAATCATTTCGATGATACCGTCCAGTATCCGCTTGGGAAGGACCAAGCTTAGATCTCCGGGAGTGGCATTCAGGGTAGGTGTGATAAAGGCTTCTTCAATGCGGTTCGGAGTAGAACGGCGGCCCCGGATCAAGTCGCCAAAACGCTGGACAATTACACCACCGCCCAGCATATTGCTGAGCCGGGCAATACTTTCGCCGTAACCGTTGGAATCTTTAAAGGGTTCAGAAAAATGCTTGGCAACCAGCAGGGCAAAGTTGGTGTTTTCCGTCTGCTTGGTGGGATCCTCGTAGCTGTGGCCATTGACGGTGATAATGCCGTTGGTGTTCTCGTTGACCACTGCGCCCTTGGGGTTCATGCAGAAGGTGCGCACCTTATCTCCATAGGTTTCGGTTCGGTAAACGATTTTGCTCTCGTAAAGCTCATCGGTCAGGTGCGCGAATACCGCCGCAGGCAGCTCAACCCGAACACCGATATCCACACGGCTGGACTCAGTTGGAATTGCCAGCTCTTTGCAAACCCGTTCCATCCACTTGCTGCCGCTTCGGCCCACGGAAATGATGCAGCTTGTGCAATAATAAACAGCTTTTTTACAGTGGACCCCGTAGCCGTTATCCGTAACAGAAACAGTATCAACAGGCGTATCGAAGAAAAATTCCACTTTGTCCCGTAAATAGGCGTACAGATTCTCCAACACAATGTAATTGATGTCTGTGCCAAGATGGCGAACAGAAGCATCCAAAAGGTGCAGATCGTTCTGAATGCAAAGGGTTTTAAAACGTGTGCCAGCGGTGGTGTAGAGCTTAGTGCCTTCGCCGCCGTAACGCATATTGATGCCATCCACATAGTGCATCAAATCCAGTGCCTGCTTTTTGCCAATGTATTCATACAGTGTGCCGCCAAAATCGTTTGTGATATTATATTTGCCGTCAGAGAAAGCACCGGCACCGCCAAAACCGCTCATAATGGAGCAGCTACTGCAGCCAATGCAGCTTTTGATTTTTTCACCGTCGATAGGACAGTGGCGCTTATTCAGCGGGTGACCGGCCTCAAATACGGCGACTCGCAGTTTGTCGTTTTTTTGCATCAGTTCGTAGGCAGCAAAAATGCCGCCGGGACCGGCACCGATAATGATCACATCGTATTTCATATAAATTCGCTCCTAATTTGGATTTCCAAATGTATTATACTAAAATTTCGCGACAGTATCAAGTAAAGTTTTTGCTATAGCAAAAACGGCCAATCCCAAAAGGATTGACCGTTCATTGGAGCTAGTGACCTGACTCGAACAGGCGACCTTCTCATTACGAGTGAGATGCACTACCGACTGTGCTACACTAGCAAGCTTGGTTATTATATCGGTTTTTGGGAAGAAAGTCAAGCCCTTTCCTGACTGCGGGGATGACGAAATTTTGTTTGAAATTGGTACTTGTAGAAGGGGTTGATCTGTGATATAATATTTGGTACAGAATTTGTCGAGGGGTGGCTTTTATGAACGATCGGATCATCATTCAAGGTGCCAGAGAGAACAACCTAAAAAATTTGAATTTGACTATTCCTAGGGATAAATTGGTGGTTTTTACAGGCCTTTCCGGTTCCGGAAAGAGCAGTCTTGCCTTTGATACCATTTATGCCGAGGGTCAGCGGCGGTATGTGGAGAGCCTGTCTTCCTACGCCCGTCAGTTTTTGGGCCAGATGGATAAGCCGGATGTGGACGCTATCGACGGCCTATCTCCCGCCATTTCCATTGACCAGAAAACTACTTCCAAGAATCCCCGATCCACCGTGGGTACGGTGACAGAAATTTACGACTATCTGCGGCTTTTGTGGGCGCGGGTTGGCGTACCCCATTGCCCCAAGTGTGGCAAGGAGATATCCCGTCAGACCATCGACCAGATCGTGGACCGAGTAGAGGCGCTGGGCGAGGGGACCCGGTTTGTGGTGCTTTCACCGGTAATTCGGGGTAAAAAAGGTGAACATCAGAAGGTGTTTGAGGATGCCCGGAAGCAAGGCTTCGCCCGGGTGCGGGTGGATGGGATTCTCTATGATCTTACAGAAGAGATCAAATTGGAGAAAAACAAAAAGCACAGCATTGAGCTGGTGGTAGACCGTTTGGTGATGAAAGAAGGTCTGCGTCGCCGCTTGACGGATTCCATTGAAACAGCCTGCGCCCATTCCGGCGGTTTGGTAGTCATTGAATTGCCTGCCACCGGCGAGGATCTGAGTTTTTCCCAGAATTATGCCTGTGAAGACTGCGGTATCAGCCTGACAGAGCTGGAGCCAAGGATGTTTTCCTTCAACAATCCCAGTGGCGCCTGCCCACATTGTACAGGTTTGGGTTTCCAGCTGGTTGCTGATCCGGAGTTGGTAATTCCGGATAAGAGCAAGTCGATATTAGATGGTGCCATTCAGGTGTCAGGCTGGCAGAGCGCCCGGACAGACAGTGTTTTCCGGATGTATTTTGAGGCGTTGGCACAAAGATATCGATTCTCCCTGAATGTGCCTTTTTCTGAGCTTTCAGAAGAGGCAAAGAATGTGATCCTCTACGGAACAAAGGGCGAAAAACTCCGGATGACTTATAACCGCGGAACTGGCTTTGGTGTGCTGGAACAGCCATTTGAGGGCATTATGAACAACATCAGTCGCCGCTTCCGGGAGACCCAGTCCGACGCGGCAAGGAAAGAACTGGAAGAATGTATGTCCAGCGCCCCCTGTCCCCATTGCGGCGGCAACCGGCTTTCAGAAATCGCTCAGGCGGTGACGGTTGGCGGTATTGGCATTATGGATTTCTGCGTTATGAGTGTGGATAAAGAGCTGGAGTTTATGGAAAATCTCCGGCTTGACGGAAATATGGCTATCGTGGCGGCGCAAATCGTACAGGAGATCAAGTCCCGGCTGCAGTTTTTGACGGATGTTGGACTTTCTTATCTGACATTGAGCCGCTCTGCAGGCACTCTGTCTGGCGGCGAAAGCCAGCGAATTCGTTTGGCAACGCAAATTGGTTCTTCTCTGATGGGGGTTTTGTATATTTTGGACGAACCTTCCATCGGCCTGCACCAGCGGGATAACGATAAGCTTCTTGCAACCTTAAAGCGTCTGCGGGATCTCGGTAATACCCTGATCGTTGTAGAACACGATGAGGATACGATGCGTGCCGCAGACTATATTGTGGATGTAGGTCCTGGCGCAGGTAGTCACGGCGGCGAAATTGTTGCTGTTGGCACATTGGAAGACGTGATCAATACGCCGGTTTCCGTGACCGGTCAGTATCTTTCCGGTGTAAAAAAGATCCCCGTTCCCTCTACTCGACGGTCAGGAAATGGACAGATGCTCGGTGTCCGGGGGGCAACGGAGAATAATCTGAAAAATATAGATGTGGATATCCCGCTTGGAACACTGACTTGTGTGACCGGTGTTTCCGGCTCCGGTAAGTCCAGTTTGGTGGGCGAGGTTCTGAATAAGACACTCCTTGGCAGGCTGAACCACGCCCGAACCCGCCCCGGCGCCTGCCGTTGTATTGAGGGGATACAGCATTTAGATAAGGTTATTGACATTGACCAAAGCCCGATTGGCAGAACGCCCCGGTCCAATCCTGCCACATATACTGGTCTTTTCAATGATATTCGGGATCTGTATGCATCTACCAACGATGCTAAAATGCGGGGCTATGGCCCCGGCCGCTTCTCCTTCAATGTGAAGGGCGGACGGTGTGAAGCCTGCTGTGGTGACGGCTTGGTGAAGATCGAGATGCATTTTCTGGCTGACGTGTATGTGCCTTGCGAGGTGTGCAAGGGTGCCCGCTACAACCGCGAAACACTGGAAGTGCAGTATAAGGGAAAAAATATTTCTCAGGTGCTGGATATGACAGCGGAAGAGGCGGTGGACTTCTTTGAAAATCTACCCAAGATCCGCAGGAAAGCACAGACGCTTGTGGAAGTGGGGCTGGGGTATGTGAAGCTGGGCCAGTCCAGTACTACCCTTTCTGGCGGCGAGGCACAGCGTGTAAAACTGGCGACGGAGCTTTCCAGAGTTTCGACCGGCCGTACCATTTATATCTTGGACGAGCCGACAACCGGCCTCCATGCAGCGGATGTGCATAAGCTGATCGAGGTGCTGCAGAAGCTGGTGGATGCCGGTAATACCGTATTGGTGATCGAGCATAATTTGGATGTCATTAAAAACGCGGACTATATCATTGATCTCGGACCCGAGGGCGGAGACGGTGGCGGTATGGTGCTGGCGGCAGGCACACCGGAACAGGTGGCGGCCACTGAAGGTAGTTACACCGGCCAGTATCTGAAAAAATGCCTGGAAAAAACCTGACCTGCTGAAAGCAGGTCAGGGAAATATCAGTTGATATTTTCTTTTTGATAAATGGATGCGGGCAGAGATTCGGAAAGTTCCAGTAGCCTGTGATCCCAACCTCCGGCGTAATCCACAGTGAGTACGGGGGAGTGAACGACCTTTTCCTGATGCTGGTCAATGAGCAATGTCATCGTCAGCCGGTTACCAAGGGTTTTCGATTGTTCCAAAAGGACAGTTCCACCGTGAACAGAAGCTGCATTCCGGATCAAAACCATACCGAGACCGATGCCAAAACGGCTGTCTTCCAGCCCTGGAGCCCGGCGGAATCTGCGGAACACATCTGCCCGCAGCTCATCTTGAATACCGTTGCCAGTATCCTGAACGGTCAAGTAGAGCATTGTTCCCTTGGTGGTCAGTTTTGCAGTTATGCAGCTGTTCTTCGGAGCGAATTTCAATGCGTTAGACAGGATGTTGTTCACAGCCCTTTCCAGCTTCTCTTTGTCTACAAGGCAGTAGATGGAATCGGTAAGACCGGTGTACTGAAGCTCCATACCGGTGTATTGAATCAGCGGCGCTGCACTTGTGAACAGTTCCCCGATAAATGCGCATACATCAATGGTTTCTTTCCGGGACAGGCATTCCAGCTGATAGCGGTAGGCATCGGACATATTGGTGATGATCCGCTGCATTTGGAACAGACCTCTGTTGATTCTGGAAATATAGGCTTGAATTTCGGGACTTGCGCTGTCATCTGCCAAAGGGAAGAGCTGGTTGGCAACTGTCATTATATTGGTCAGGGGCTGACGAAGCTCCTGGGCTGCCAGTGCCATAGTTTGCAATTCCAGACTGTCGTCATTTTCTTCAATCAGGAAAATATCAAACCCGTCCATCCGATTTACAGTTGCACCGCAGGTTACACCGCCGATCTGCAGAGAAAGATACAGACAGCCCCCTGAATATTCCTGATATTCCAGCTGGCCGGTTTTTAGCAGTGTGGAAATGGCGGTTCCTTCTGCAATGGTGAGCCGGAGGGCGGCTGCGTTGACCCGAGCAATGATCCCGTTCTTTACACAGAAAGCCGGCGATTCGATCAGATCCAGCATCCCGATAGTCTCTTTTGTTTGTTCCATGATGTTCCTCCTCAAGGTATATCATGTGCAGTTTTTGGAAAACTATTGCCGACAAATACCGACAGAATTCTCTCTGCTCATATTCTATCGAAAAAATACCAAAATAGCAAGGAAAATCCGCAAACGAGGTGAAAAATATGTCAATTCACGAAGGACATCGCCAGCGTATCCGTGAGCGCTTTCAGAAAGATGGCCTGGAGAGCTTTGAAGAGCACGAAGTTTTGGAGCTGCTGCTGTATTACTGCATTCCCAGGCAGGATACCAATGCATTGGCCCACAGACTGATCAAACGGTTCGGATCCTTTACCGGCGTTCTCAGAGCTCGGGAACAGGAACTGATGGAAGTGGAAGGCGTTGGTAAAAGTACAGCTTTTTTTATCAATCTTCTGATGGAGTCTGTGCGGCATTATCATATCGAAAGCTATCACGACCTTCCGGAACCGGAACAGTTTTTGTCTGATATCGAGGCTTGCGGAAAGCATTTGAGACCTTATTTTGAAAAAAGATATAATGAGCGGGTGTACCTTTTGTGTCTGGATGCGAAATGCAAGGTCATAGATTGCAAATTAGTGGGCGAGGGAAGTATTAATTCCGCGGCTATCTCCATTCGCCGAATTGTGGAACTGGCTCTGGCATCCAATGCCACCAGTGTGGTACTGGCACATAATCATCCCAGTGGGATCGCAACACCATCCGGGGAGGATGTGCTGACGACTCGCAGATTGGGCATTGCGCTGAACGCAGTGGAGATCTGTTTGGTAGATCATCTCATTTTTGCGGAAGCGGAATATACATCCTTGCGACTGACCGGCTTATATATGCCGAACCAGCATTCTGTTGTCGTATAAACGGTTCAAATAAATCAAAAAAGGAGGCTGAGACGACTATGGATAAGTTTAAATTGGTATCGACCTTCAAACCCACAGGCGATCAGCCTGTGGCCATTGAAGCGCTGATCAATGGTGTCAACTGGGGCTTGCGGGAGCAGACACTTTTGGGCGTAACTGGCTCTGGCAAGACCTTCGCGATGGCGTCAGTTATTGAAAAAGTCAATCGCCCAACGCTGATCTTGGCCCATAACAAGACACTGGCTGCACAGCTTTGCTCAGAATTTCGGGAATTTTTCCCGGAAAACGCAGTGGAATACTTTATCAGTTATTACGACTACTATCAGCCGGAAGCCTATATTGCGCATACAGACACATATATTGAAAAGGATGCCTCGGTCAATGAGGAAATTGATCGCTTACGTCACTCTGCTACCTCGGCGCTTTTTGAGCGGCGGGATGTGATCGTCGTATCCTCCGTCAGTTGTTTATACGGCTTGGGTGATCCTATTGATTACAAGAGCATGGTCATTTCTTTGCGGGTGGGAAACGTGTATCCGCTGGATGCGGTGCTGAAAAAGCTTACGGAGATCCGCTATGAACGCAACGACCTGGACTTTTCCCGTAATAAGTTCCGGCTTCGTGGCGACACGCTGGAAATTTACCCCGCTTATTGGTCTGGACGTGCCATCCGGGTTGAATTTTTTGGCGATGAAATTGACCGGATCTCAGAGATAAACGCCGTGACGGGTGTGGCAGAGCGATATATCGACCATATTGCGATCTACCCTGCTTCCCATTATGTGGCATCCAAGGAAAAACTACAGCGGGCGATGTTGGAGATTCAGAGAGAGTGTGACGAGCAGGTGGCCTGGTTCCGGGCCCGGGACAAGCTGATTGAAGCCCAGCGGATCGCCCAGCGGACGGCGTACGATTTGGAAATGCTGACGGAGATCGGTTTTTGCAATGGTATTGAGAACTATTCCCGTGTGATTCAGGGACGCGCGCCGGGGACACCGCCGACTACGCTTCTAGACTACTTCCCGGATGATTTTCTGCTGTTTGTGGATGAAAGTCACGTAACGCTGCCTCAGTGCCGGGCGATGTATGCCGGTGACCGCAGCCGCAAGGATGCTCTGGTTAACTACGGTTTCCGTTTGCCTTCTGCCTATGATAACCGCCCGCTGAATTTCGCGGAATTTGACAGAAAACTTAATCAGGTGATCTATGTTTCTGCCACACCTGCAGAGTACGAGCGAACCCGGTCGGGACAAATAGTGGAGCAAGTGATTCGCCCTACAGGCCTTTTAGACCCCAAAGTGGAGGTAAGACCGATAAATGGACAGATAGATGACCTTATAGGGGAGATAAACCAAAGAACAGCGATTGACGAGCGGGTGCTTGTTACCACCTTAACAAAGAAAATGGCGGAAGATCTGACTGCCTACCTGCAGAAGGCTGGCATCAAGGTTCGGTATATGCACTCTGATATTGGCGCGATGGAACGGATGGAGATCATCCGGGATTTGCGTATGGCAAAATTTGATGTGCTGGTGGGTATCAACCTGCTCCGGGAGGGCCTTGACCTGCCGGAGGTGAGTTTGGTTGCGATCCTGGATGCGGATAAGGAAGGTTTCCTTCGCTCCGAGACCAGTTTGATCCAGACCATTGGAAGAGCGGCCAGAAACGCCAATGGAATGGTCATTATGTACGCGGATAATGTGACGCCTTCTATGCGCACCGCGATGGATGAAACAGCCCGCCGCCGGGAAATCCAAAATGCCTATAATGAAGCCAATGGCATCGTACCAAAGACGATCATCAAATCCGTCCGGGATCTGATCGAGATCTCGTCTCCTACCGCAGAGCGAAAGGGAAGAAGCGGTATCAAGATGACCAAGGCGGAGAAGGAAAAGGAAATTGCCCGTTTGGAAAAGCAGATGAAGGAAGCTGCCCGGATGATGGAATACGAGTATGCTGCGGTTTTGCGGGATCAGATCATCGAGCTGCGGGGTAACGGCTTATGATTTGTCTGCGGAAATTTGCAGCGGAGGATGCGGATTGCGTTCAGTGCCGGATCTATCCCAATATGACGATTCCTCAGATTCAGGAAATGATCCTGCAATGGAATGCAGGCATTTTTGACGGAAAAAGGTTCGAGATGTTTGCAATTACCCTTGAGAACGAGCCAGTGGGGACAGTCTCGCTTTATGAACAAACGGATGACTGTGCAAGTTTTGGGATCGAGGTTGCAGAATGCTTTCGTTGCAGAGGTATTGCTGCTGAGTCTGGTAGTCAGGTGCTGCACTTGGCGGCTCAAATGGGATATAGCAAAGTAATCTCACAGGTACGGCGAGATAATGCGGCCAGCGTTGCCTTGCACAAGAAACTCGGATTTGTTCTGACGGAAGAAACCGTTAACCGAAAAGGTAATCCCGTTTATCTGTACGAAAAATGCATATAAAAGGAAAACCCCGGAACGCATGAACTGCCCCAGTTTGTGCGGACAGCACAAAAAAGCCCCTATGTAGGAAATAT
>CAYVSU010000019.1:0-19428 GCA_964454215.1 uncultured Oscillospiraceae bacterium
GGCAGACCCTGGCCGATCTCTTCCACGGTGGTGAAGAATTCCAGTTCCCGGCCCAACTTATTGTGATCCCGCTTCAGGGCTTCCTCCTGCTTGTGCAGGTATTCGTCCAGCTCGTCTTTGCTGGGGAAGCCGATGCCATAGATCCGCTGGAGCATTTTGCGGTTGGAGTCTCCCCGCCAGTATGCACCGCAGGACTTGGTTAGCTTGAAACCGTTGTGACGCAGACGGCCCGTATGATCCAGGTGAGGACCGGCGCACAGATCGGTAAAATCGCCCTGGGTGTAGAAGCTGATGACGGTATCTTTGGGAAGATCCTCAATCAGCTCCCGCTTGTAAGGTTCATTGTGGGAATCTGCCCAGGCCAGAGCATCTTCCCGGGACATTTCGCTGCGTTCCAAACGGATGCGCTCCTTAACGATCTTCTTCATTTCCGCTTCAATTTGGGAAAGGTGATCGGGTGTGAAGGAGAAGGGGGCATCAAAGTCGTAGTACCAGCCCTCGTCAATGGCGGGACCAATGGCAAGCTGTACTTCCGGCCACAGCCGCTTGACGGCCTGAGCCATCACATGGGAGCTGGTGTGCCAAAAGGTCTTGCGGTACTCAGGGTTTTCAAAGGTGTACAGATTTTCGTTTTCCATAGTGTTTCCTCCTTTTTTGGTGGGAGAAGGTATAAAAAATACCCACCCCCTGAAAAATCAGGGGTGGGATACAAAGTATTCCACGGTTCCACCCTGGTTACGGCCAAAGACCGTCACTCATTGACGCTTTAACGGGCGCACCCGTCCGGGAATTTCCTCCCGGCGGCTCAAAAGTGGTATCTTCAGGAGCAGGATTTCAGATGCCTTGCACCAAAGTGGCATCCTCTCTGGGAATCTGCTGACAGAAGCGTGTCTTCGTCACAGCCTTATGGAGAAAATTTAGCACAATTTCAAGAAAAAGTCAATGCCTGTGGAGGGAAAGTCCGTAATTTTTTGTAATTTTGGTCACCATAATTTACGCGGATTGGAAAAGCAAACCTGGTTTCGTTATGTAAAGCAAACAGAAGGATTTCCACAAATTGTTGTGTGTTTGTAAAAAGGTGGGGGGAAGATATTGTGGTCATTTGTTAACATAACGGTATTTACATAATTTTGTAAAAAGTTGTCATAATTTAGTTTTCAAGGGAAAAAGCTTGACTTTTTAATAAAAAATGTTAGAATAAATACACAAATGGAGACAATGAAAACGTGAAAAAGGAGGCGCATTTTATGCTGGAATGCAACCGTGTTGTCAAGCGGAAAATCACAATATTGACCCGTATGCTGGTGCTTTTGATGCTGTGTGTATGCGCTGTCCTTTTGCTTGCGCAAGCAGCAACAGCGCAGAACACGTTTTTGATCGACGATAACGGCCGCATTGTTGTACTGACTACCTTTACTGCAGATCCGGCGGTGGCTTTGCGGGAAGCGGGCATCGAATTGGGGGAGAAGGATACCTATATCGTTAATGATTCTGGAATTACGGTGCAGCGCGTTCAGACGGTTGCGGTTTGCCGGGGCGGGAAGATGCTGCTGGTTACAACCAGCGGTGAAACCGTTGGTTCGCTGATCAGCCGGCTTGGTCTTCTGCTGACCGGGGAGGAAACTGTCAGCGTTCCGATGAATGCTGCTACCTATGACGGTATGGTGATCACCGTCAGCAAGGGAAGCGACACGGAACGGACCTATACCACATCTATCCCATTCAAAACAGTTTACTGCTATGACCCATCGTTAAGTGCAGGGGAGATGGTTGTTTTGATTGCCGGTGTGGAAGGACAGCTTCTGTGCACGGACAGTGTCCACTATATTGACGGGCAGGAGGTCAGCCGCGTACAAACGTCTCAGACGGTAGTGCGGCAACCTGTTAACCAAGTGGTGGCCGTTGGCACTGGCAATGTGATGCTGGTATCCGAGGAAACAGATCTTTTGAATACACCCGGTATGATCCGCAGTGGCGGCTGATTTGAATAGTTGCAATATCGCCTTTCTTTTGGTATACTAACCGGGAGAAAGGCGATTTTTGTTTGATACGAGGTAAGACAATGATCAATGTGTGCGATATCAATATTATGAAGCCCTTGCTGGCAGAGCACGGCTTTCATTTTTCCAAAGCCAAGGGACAGAATTTTCTGACCCAGCGGTGGGTGCCGGAGTCTATTGCGGAGGATGCGGGTGTGGATGAAACCGCCGGCGTACTGGAGATCGGTCCTGGTATCGGTCCGCTGACCCAGCAGCTTTGCCTGCGGGCAAAGAAGGTCTGCGCGGTGGAACTTGATACCCGTCTGAAGCCTATTTTGGAGCAGACGGTGGGGGAATTTTCCAATTTGGAGATCCTTTGGAACGATGTTCTGAAGCTGGATGTTCCGGCCCTGGTGCGGGAAAAGTTTTCTGGCTTGCGGCCTATGGCCTGCGCAAACCTGCCGTATTATATCACATCGCCCATTTTAACAGCACTTTTGGAAGCGGAATGTTTTGACTCTGTTACCGTTATGGTGCAGAAAGAGGTTGCCCAACGGATCGCCGCCAAACCGGGCAGCGCCGATTACAGCGCGTTTACAGTGTTCTGCCAGTATTACGCAGAGCCGAAACTGCTGTTTGATGTGCCGGCTCACTGCTTTATGCCCCAGCCCAAGGTCACCTCTGCGGTGATCCAGCTGCAGGTTCGCGAGGAAAAACCCTGGCAGATCGACGACAAAGCCGTTTTCTTCCGAACGGTTCGTGCCAGTTTTGCGATGCGCCGCAAAAAGCTGAGCAATGGTTTGGCATCCGGTTTCCCGGAATTGGGAAAGACCGGAGCGGAAGAGGTGATTGCCGCCTGCGGCTTTGACGAAAATGTCCGGGGTGAGACCTTGAGCATACCCGAATTTGCCAAGATCGCCAATGAGATCGTAAGGAGAAATAACAATGTTTGAAATCTTGCTTTTGGATCTGGATGAGACCATTCTGGATTTTAAGAAATCGGAATATTATTCCCTGCGTAAGACCCTTCGGGATGCGGGCATTGAGCCTACGGAAGAGGTCTGCAGCCTGTATGACCGGATCAATCAGAGTCTGTGGAAGCGGCTGGAACTGGGCGAAGTGACCCGGGATCAGGTGCTGACAGGACGGTTTGTGGATCTGTATCGGGAATTGGGCGCAAATGCGGACCCCGTTCGCAGTGCGCAGGAATATGTGGATAATGTGGCAAGTCAGCACTATTTCCTTCCCGGCGCGGAGGATGCGGTGAAGGAACTGGCGAAAAAGCACCGTCTGTTCATCGTCAGTAACGGTGCCACCAAGGCCCAGGAGGGCCGGATGGAAAGTGCGGACTTGAACCGCTATTTTGAGGGCGTATTCATTTCTCAGACCATCGGCGTCAATAAGCCGGACAAGGCGTTTTTTGATTACTGCTTTGCCCACATCGCGAATTTCGATCCTGCCAAGGCTTTGATGGTGGGCGACAGCCTCACGTCTGATATCAAGGGCGGCAAGAATGCCGGCATTGCCACCTGCTGGGTCAATTTAAAGCATGCAAGCTCCGGGGATTTACACCCGGATTATGAGATCGAGGCGTTGCATCAGCTGCCTGCATTGCTGGAAAATATGTAAAAAAGAGAGCCTGAAATGGCTCTCTTTTTTGAAGAGATCATCTTGCGTATTTTCTGTCAAGGATAGGCCGTCCGTTTGCATCGACGAGAACGGTCAAACCGGTGCCGCTGGGGGCCCATTGATGTACAAGATACTGCACGCCCGTGGCAGTGTCCACAATGACAGCCAAATACTGTTTAAAGTCGCCACTGCCCATAGTTTCCTGCTGAACCTGGATAAAGCGGTTGCTGCTGCCGAACATAGTACTACCTCCTTCCTTTGGCTTTTATTCCATTATAGCATTGTCGAGTTTTTGCGTCAAGTGTAAATAGCACCTACTTTTACAGGTGCAAAACTAAGGTGTTTATACAGGTGTAAATAATGGGTATAATTCTTTCAAGAGGTGGTTGCAATGTTTGAAGTACAGAAAGAAGAATATATCAACAAAACATTTCGGATGCCCGTTGGACTTATTAGCGATTTGGAAAAGCTTGCACAGGAGAAAATGGTTTCACTGAATAATTTAGTTGTGCAGTGTTGCCGATATGCTCTTGAAAATTTGGCAGACAATCAAGAAAAAATATAGCATAACAAAAACCGGAGTTTCAGCTCCGGTTTTGTTTATAACTTTACTGCAATTCTTCTTCCTGCTATCAACGAATTCTCCGTCACGGCACAGTCCATTGCAAGGATGGTTACGCCGTTTGCTGCTGCTTCCCGCAGCGCAGCACCGAAAGCGGGGTCAGTCGCGTCGTTGGGGTGCAGATATTTTACATCTGCCGTCTGAATGACGAACAGCACATATGCGCCAAAGCCGTCCTTCGCCGCTTGCGTCAGTCCTTTCAGATGCTTGGTTCCCCGCTCTGTGGGAGCATCGGGGAAAGCGCAGACACCATCATTTTCCAACGTTACGCCCTTAACCTCCAGAAAGCACCGTTTTCCGTCCAAAAGGAAGGAAAAATCAAACCGGGAGTCGCCGTGAGTATATTCCGCTTTCAGTTCCTGTATATCCCCCAATCCGCCGCCTTCCAGCCACTCTTTGGCAGCGACATTGGGTGCTTGAGAGTCCATATTGATGAGCCGGTCACCTTTTTGAACGGCGATCAGGTCATATTTTGTTTTGCGGTTGGGATTATCGGACTGCTGACACCAAACCTGCGCGCCGGCGGGAAGCAGCTCTCTGCAGCGGCCAGTATTCTTAACGTGGCAAATTTCTTCTTTCCCGTCAATTTCGATGTGAGCAACAAATCGGTTGGGCCGCGACCGGAAGATTCCAGGGACCATATTGGCGTAATGCATAAAATCACCTCGTTTTCTTTATGGTAGCAGATTTTTGAAATTTGGCAAGAGAAAGAAAAGAGACTTGACAACCGGGGAAAATGTGGTATAATCTAAATCGTTCCATATGGAGGCTTAGCTCAGCTGGTTAGAGCGCATGCTTCACACGCATGAGGTCACAGGTTCGAGTCCCGTAGTCTCCACCAAACAAGTTAAAGGCGAACCCATTTCCAATAGGAGATGGATTCGCCTTTATCGTTTATTTCTATATATGCAAGTTATAACGCAACATTATGTTTTTGAAATCCATCTTACAAGGCTTCAATTTCCTTGGTAAGCTGATAAACCTTGTAGATGTAATAGATTCCGATAGGAAAGAAGAAAATTAAACCCATTATAGCAAATTTTATGTTCTCTTTTCTCTCCTTCAGCAGTTCCTCTTTGTGTGCCGAGTTAGACTTGCGCGAGGAGTAGGTTCCGGAGGAATACGATGAGCTACCGCTTTTCGGTTTTGAACCGGTGCTTACCGTACCGGAAGCGCTTTCTTTTCTGCCGGACGACGAATCCAGGAAGCGGATGACGATTTCTTCCGGCGTGCCCTCTTCGTACTGCTTGAAGAAAGAAGGACCGGGTCCCGAAAGCTGGGAAACGATGGAGGGGTCTCGGCGATTCAGCTTATATAACGTATCCAAAACCGTTTCAATGATCATTTCGTCTTTCATTAGGGGGGAGCAGGAATCGCTATGCTCTCTGCGGAACCATTTTACGAAATAATCGGCTGATGCCTTAACCTTTTTATCGTATTTGAGCAGCCAATTGACTTCCTCGGGATTAAGATACGGCGATCCGGTTGGGAAGGGTCTTGGCGGAATCTCCTCGGCCTCCGTCTTTGCTTCGCCGACAGGTTTGGTCGCGTCGATCAGCCCTTTCAAAAATTCAAGCAAAATCGTGTGACAATCTGCTCCTTCCGGAACCGTGGCATTTTCAGAAACGCATTCCATCAGCTTGAATGTTGCCATCATAGTCCAATCGTCGCTCGGTTTGTCAGTCCCGACTTTCGGGAATACGCGCTTTAAGTATTCGGCAACTAAGTCTGATCCTTCTTCGGTATGAAATGTCTCAATTACCTTCTCTAATTCTACCATATACTGTCTCTCCTGATTTTAGCAAACTTTATCGAGCGTCACGCTGGATTATGCTTGTAAATGCCGCAGCTATCCCAAGGGTCTTTGCGATTGCCGGTTTCCATACAACGCTTTTCTTCGGGACGGAAGCTTTTGCAGTTACCACAGACCCGATCTCCGTAAGGACGATGCTCTGCGATGGTGCATTCGGAAGATGAGGAACGGGAATACCCATTATACCCGCATTTTCCTTCCGAGGAACGGAAGTAACGACAGTTGTAACATTGGCTCATAATTATTACCCCTTTTCTGTATTTTGTTAATTGAATTTGTTTCAACATAATGTGAATTATGTCGTAGAACAGATCGAGCTATAATGTATTATAGGCCGATAAATACATACATAGAGATAAAAATAAGCGCGAAAACAAGGCCGGCGAAAATATCCGCTTTCTCCGGTTCTGTTTTTGCGCTCAAAAATTCGGATTTTTTTGAAATCAGATCAAAAACTATTGCAATTTCAAAAGCAATTTGTTACAATAAGTCAAGACATATTGTGAGTAGTTGTCGGCGTACGACATAATTCACATTATGTTAAAATGGTGATGCCGGTGTTTTTAACATCGGCCTTTATATTATCAGTCTCATCTTTTCCATCCTGCGTCTGTGTTCGGCACCCGTAGAAACAATATAGATTCGGGTAGTGTTGATGTTGCTATGTCCGAGTATGTCTGCCAGCTTTGCAATATCCTTTTCGATGCCGTAAAAGGTACGGGCGAAAAGATGGCGCAGATTATGTGGGAATACTTTGTTAGGAGACACCCCTGCCTGCTTGCAAAGGTCCTTCATCTCCTTCCAAATATTACTGCGGTTCATTGGTTTGCCGTTTTTCGTGACGAAAATCATGCCGGTATGGATGCCTTGCTCCTTAGCGTAGCGAAGCAGTTTCTTTCGGAGCGCTGATACAATAAAGACCGTTCGCGCCTTGCCTTTACAGGCAACGATTGCTTCGCCTTGTCTTGCCGCTTCTGCCGTGATAAACGAAACCTCGCTCACGCGGATTCCCGTTCCGCAAATCGTCTGGATCAGTAGGGACAGGCGCGCATTCTTATTGTTCTCTGCCGTTTTTACAAGCGATAGGTATTCCGCTTTTGACAGCTCCGTTTCTTCTGAACAGTAGGTTTTCTTCTGTACCTTGAACTGCTTTACACAGCAGTCCTCCCATCCGACAAAACGCAAAAAGGAATTAAGTGCCGCTATCATTGAATTGGCACTTGCCGGAGCATACACCTTTTCCAAATGTGCCTTATATTTGATTGTCAGGCTTTTGCCGATCTGCCTATCTTCTGCAAAGCATTGAAAACAGCGCACATCACGCATATATTTTTCTATGGTGTGGTTGCTCTTCTCGTCCTCTCTCAACATGGTTTCAAATGCGTTCAGTATTTCGTCTGTAACTTTTCGTTCCTTCATTACTTATACCTCCGTGACCTTTTATTTTAATATGAATTTGTGTAGAACCTTTCGTCCTACTGTATAAGTAATAGTTGAATTTTTGAAAACTTCAAGAAAACTTACTTGATACAAAACACTTCCTTGCTTTTATTAGATACCAAGATGTGCTATCAATAATTATTAAGAGCGGATAACTTTTTCGGTTACCCGCTCTTTTCAGCAATGCGTTTCTTGGTTTTTGGTGTTGTCCTTGATAGTATAACTCTCTACATATAAAAGCGACGGCAGAGTTTTTTCTCTGCCGTCCAAGTTCTTATGACACAAGCTGTTTGTCGGCTGAATATCAGACTTTTTTAGTGTTGCGTAAAAACTATCACATATATGAGTTTTGGGTCAAAAAGTCAAGGGGTACACCCAGACTTTTTTATCCCAAATTGAAAACATTTCATTACGAAAATGCACGTCTGATATGGTGTCGTTTTTACTTTTGGTCCGCCAGGCGTTCTTTCACAGTCGGATACCGGTTCAGATCCGTATGAGGAATAAATTTTGCGGCCTGCATCCGCACAAGAAAATCTGGCACAGAGGCGAATTGCATACAGTAAATATGGTGTGCCAAATACTGGGCTTCTGCCAGCCGGGTCCGGTCCAGCAGCAATATCCGGGCACCGTCCAAAGAAGTGTTGGGAACGCAGATATATTTCTCTCTGGGAAGATCCGGGAAAATACCGATGGTGATGGCGGATTCCAGATCCGAGTGAGCAGGGAATGCCCCGGAAAGGTAGCAGTGGGCCAGTTCTTCTTCCTGGCAGCCGGTGGTTTCCAGCAGACACTCGATCATTGTGAAGGCAGCAGCTTTGGTGTCCAGATACTGGTCAATGTCTGTCTGAGTGAAAAACAGCGGCGCTCCGGTGGCGGATTCTGCTTCTGTGGCATATACCGCGCCGTACTGCCGTTCATCTTTCAGATAGATAATCCTGTCCGATGCGGCGCTATTCAGCTCGCCGGCCATATTGATCCATCCGTTCAGACGCATTTGGGCAAGCAGGTCAATAATGCCCGAGCCGCAGATGCCGATGGGCTTTTTGTTTCCAATGGTGGTAAATTGCAGATCGCTGCCGCTGATCTTGACTGTGTCGATAGCGCCATCCTGGGCCCGCATACCGTAGCGGCTGATGTAGCCCTCCAGCGCTGGGCCTGCGGCACCTGCACCGGCCATAATCCACTCGTTGTTTCCAATAACCAGCTCGCCGTTGGTGCCGATGTCGAAAAACAGACTGATTTCATCCTTTTTGTGGATGTCCAGCTTCAGCAGACCGCTGACGATATCGCCGCCTACATAATTGGAAGCGGCGGGGATGATGTAGATGACACCGTCAAAATCCACCCCCAGTTTCTTGCCCGGAAACCAGCCGGGGTCCGCAGTGACGGGGGCGTAAGGGGCGGAAAAGACGGTCCAGGCGTTCAGCTTCAGCAGAAAGTGGATCATAGTGGTGTTGCCGGATACGGTCATCACTCCGCATTTGCGGGCATCGATGCCGGTTTTTTGCGTCAGGCGGGTCAGCAGAAGGTCGAAGGTCTCGCAGGTCGCTTGCTGCAGATCGTCCATATGGGCGGGATCTTCCAGTGAATAGGTAATGCGGCTTAAGATGTCTGTACCGTAAGCAATCTGCCCGTTAGGTTGCTTTTCTTGAGCGACGACGGTTCCCGCATTCAGATCTACCAGCTCCATAACGATGGTGGTAGAGCCGTAATCCACCGCAAGACCGTAGTGCCGGTGTCGCTGGTCGCCGCTTTCAATATCGGTCATAAACCAATCAGCATCCCGATAGACCAGCGTGGCAGTGAAGCCGTTCTCGCAGTTTCGGCACAGAGGATAGAGCTTGCGAAGAACATTCAGCGGCAGCGTGACATTTTCAAAGCCCAGGGTCTGCAGGGCCAAAGTAACACGCTTGTGATCACTGACAGGTGCATCTTCCTGGGGCGCATCCATATGAAAGAATATCTTTTCACTAAACCGTTCCATTGCAGTCCTCCTTCCCAAAATTTGAGAATACTATAGCACAATTGGGCAGAAAAGTCATCCGTTTCTTTTTGTGAAAATTTTTCTTGAAAAATCAACAAGTCTGTATTATTATGAGAGCGAATCCAAATACAGAAAGGTTTGTGAACCCTATGAACAAAGAATGGATCCGTACAGTAAAATTTACCCTTTTCTCCCTGAGCGCAGGCTTGATTCAGATCGCCAGCGATGCTCTGGCCCTGGAACTTTTTAAGTGGGAGCCTGAGTGGGCATACCTGTTCGCACTGGTGCTGTCAGTTTTGTGGAACTTCACCCTGAACCGAAAGTTTACCTTCCACTCTGCAGCAAATGTTCCCGTCGCAATGCTGAAGGTTGCTGCATATTACGCAGTCTTCACGCCGCTGTCTACCTGGTGGACGGCTGCGCTGACCAACGCCGGTTGGAATGAATATGTGGTGCTGGCGCTGACAATGATCTCCAATTTTGTGACGGAATTTCTGGTCCAGCGCTTTTGGGTTTTTGGCAAGAGCCTGGATACCGACCAAAAAGCAAAGAAATAAAACATCGGGAAGGCAGGAAAATCCTGCCTTCCTTTTTACTATTTGATGCATAAGCCGCAGGGATACAAATTCCGATGACCGGTCTTGTAAAGCACCAAAAGAAGTGCTATAATAAATAATATATTAGGATTTTTTTCTTCTTTTGGAGGGAATTATGAACATAATTATTGCGGGAAACGGTAAGGTCGGCCATAATCTTGCCCGGCAGCTTTCTGCAGAAAACTGCGACATTACGATCATTGATGCCGATCAGCAGGTACTGAATGCCGGTGTGGAGCAACTGGATGTGATGGCAGTTCACGGCAACTGTGCGTCTATGACGGTACTGATGGATGCCGGCGTCAAGGATGCAGATCTGTTGATCGCAGCCACCAACGCCGACGAAGTGAATCTTCTGTGCTGCATCACGGCCCACAGTATCAATCCCAAACTGCATACCATCGCCCGGATCCGGGACCCGGAATATTCCGAGCAGGTGTTTGCTATGCGGGATATCTTTGGCCTTTCTATGGTGTTCAATCCCGAAAAACAGGCCGCAGCAGAGATCGAGCGGCTGCTGAAATATCCCGGCGTTCTGCGGCGGGATACCTTTGCCAACGGCAGAACGGAGATCGTGGAGTTGCGGCTTGACAGCAAGAGTAAGCTGTGCAATATCGCGCTGAGTGAATTGCCGGGATTGGTCCGATGCAGGGTTCTGGTTTGTGCTGTGTTGCGATCCGGAACGGCCATCATTCCTGCCGGTAATTTTGTTCTGCTGGAAGGTGATCGGATCTTTGTTACAGCACCGACGGAAAATCTGGCCATTCTTTTGAACAATTTGGATATCATCACCCGTCGGATCCGCAATACGATCCTCTGTGGCGGCGGACGGGTCAGCTATTACCTTGCCGCCCAGCTGGAAAAGAGTGGCATTGCCACCCGGTTGGTGGAACGGGATTACGACCGTTGCCGTGAGCTTTCCGCTTTGCTGCCTAAGACAAATGTGCTTCACGGCGACGCGACCGATCAGAATATTTTGGAGGAAGAGCTGTCTTCCGGCTGTGACGCATTGGTATCCTTAACGGGCTTGGACGAGCTGAATATGATCATTTCCCTTTATGGCTCTGCCCGGGAAGTACCCAAGGTCATCACTAAGCTGAGCCATACGGAAAACCGCAATATCATCGACTCCTTGGCGCTGGGCAGCGTTGTATGTCCTAAGGAGCTGTGCTGCAGTAATATTGTTCGGTATGTTCGGGCAATGCGGAATCAGACCGGCGCGGCGGTTTCTCTGCACTCCATTGCGGACGGACAGGTGGAAGCTATCGAATTTTTGGTGGACAGCACTACCCGTAACTGCGGAAAGCCGCTGAAAGAGATCAAGCTGAAGGGAAATGTGTTGCTGGTCAGCATCACCCACGGTGCCCGCTCAGAAGTGCCGCACGGCAGCTCTGTGTTCCACGAAGGCGATTCGTTGGTGGTGGTTACCAATAACCGGGGTGCGCTGCAACAGTTAAACGATATCTTTGCATAAAGAGGAAGAGTATGAATTATAAAATGATGGGGCGTTTTCTCTCGCAAACACTGTTTGCAGAAGCGTTGTTTATCATACCCGCCCTGATTATCAGCCTGTGCTGTGGGGAGGCTATGGCGATATACGGATTTTTGGGCGCATTGGGCACTATCCTTGCAATCGCACTGCTTCTGCGGCTTTGCAGTAAGGCGGCACCGAAGGTGCTGACTGCCAAGGAGGGCCTTGTGTGCGTAGCGGCGAGTTGGGCGGTAATGAGTTTGTTAGGGTGCCTGCCATTCTACATATCCCGGGAAATTCCGTCCTTCATCGACGCTTTTTTTGAAGCGGTTTCCGGTTTTACTACCACTGGCGCATCTGTTTTGCAGGAGGTGGAGAGCCTTTCCAAAGGCCTGCTGTATTGGCGAAGCTTTACCCATTGGCTGGGTGGTATGGGTGTTCTGGTGTTTTTGCTTGCCATCAATCCATCAGACGGCAAAGGCTCTGGCTTTACAATGCATCTTCTCCGGGCGGAAAGCCCCGGTCCCAATGTCAGCAAGCTGGTGCCGAAAATGCGGAAGACCGCAACGATCCTATATATGATCTATATCGCGCTGACGGTTTTGAATGTGATCTTCCTGCTGATCGGCGGGATGCCGCTGCTTGATGCGGTCTGCACCGCCCTTGGTACGGCGGGCACCGGCGGTTTTGGTATCAAAAACGATTCTATGGCAAGTTACAGCCCCTATCTGCAGAATGTCACAACGGTTTTTATGCTTCTGTTTGGTGTGAACTTCAGCTGTTATTATTTGCTGCTTCTGCGGGAAATTAAGGGCGTTTTTAAGGATGAGGAGCTGCGGGTGTATTTTGGCATCGTGGTTGCAAGTATCCTTCTGATCGTGTGGAATATCCGGGGAATGTATGAAACACTGGAGGAAACCTTCCGACACGCGGCATTTCAGGTTTCCAGTATCATCACCAGTACCGGCTATGCCACCACGAATTTTGATGTGTGGCCCAGCTTCGCCAAGACGATCCTTTTGGGACTGATGGTGATAGGTGCCTGCGCCGGTTCCACCTGTGGCGGCATTAAGATTGCCAGGGTGTTGCTGATTTTCAAAAGCCTAAAGCGAAACATCAACCAAATGCTGCATCCAAAGTCCGTGCGTGTGGTCCGCAGCAATGACCGGGTGGTAGAGGAAAAGATATTGGATAATACCAACGCCTACCTGGCCGCGTACATCATTATTTTTGTGATAAGTATGCTGGTGATCTCGCTGGACGGATTTTCTACAGGCACGAATCTGACGGCAGTGCTTGCCTGTTTCAACAATATCGGACCGGGACTGGAAGCGGTTGGTCCTACCTGCAGCTATAGCGGCTTCAGTGTGCTTTCCAAGCTGGTTCTGATTTTGGATATGTTGGCGGGCAGATTGGAAATATTCCCTGTTTTAGCCTTGCTTTCGCCGGCAACCTGGAAACGGCGCTGAGAAAATCACATAGTATAATGTAAAGGAGGGGAGAGTATGCAAACTTGGCAGCATTTTAAAACCATCACCAAGCACCGCCTGATCGTGATGGCGGGATGTTTCCGGGTAGGATTGTATTGGCAGGGTCTGACTCACGACCTTTCCAAATATTCTCCCATCGAATTTCGCAACGGCGCAAAGTATTTTCAAGGTACCTGCAGTCCCAATGTAGCGGAGCGGGAGGACAAGGGTTACTCCGAAGCCTGGATGCATCATAAGGGCCGCAACCGACATCATTACGAGTATTGGACGGATATGAACCGGAAAACCAGAGTTTATGAATCGGTGCCTATGCCCCGGAAATATCTGGTGGAACAAATTATGGACCGGCGGGCAGCCTGCATCGTGTATCAGGGGGAAAAGTATCACGACGGTTCTGCGTTGGAATATTTTATGTCCGGCCGGGAGCGGCAACTGATGCACGAGCAGAACCGCAGAGAACTGGAGTACCTTTTGGGAATGCTGGCAGAGCAGGGAGAGAAAGAAACGTTCCGCTACCTGAAAAAGCACGTGCTGAAAGGAATGCCTTTCCCTTGGGAAAGTGAATAAGTTTTGAAACCCCGGGCAAACTGGTTTTGTCCGGGGTTAAAAAATGTTAGGAAAAAAGGAAAAAACTGCTTGACTTTTTCCGATGTTTGGGTATAATAATACCCGTGCTTACGCGGAGTCAACCATACAGAGGATTAGTGTAACGGTAGCACACCGGACTCTGACTCCGTTCGCGGGGGTTCGAATCCCTCATCCTCTGCCAGAAAAAACGACAGGTTTCGACCTGTCGTTTTTTCAACGAGATAGATCCCTTGCGGGGCTTGTGAAATGCACTTCGTGCGTGAAATACGCTTTCGGCGTGTGAAATGCCTGCGGGCGTGGGTGGGCTTATTTCATTTCACTTGATATGTCAGCATCAAATTTCACAATTCACGCAGTGAATTATTTCACCGTGAGCGTAAGAGAACGATTTCACTAAAAAGCCGTGAGAATTCAAATTCATACGCGAAAACGGCAAAAAATCTTTTTTATCATCAACAGACAAATGCGATCAATCCGAATTTCATTGCCGTGATAGGTGATGTGTTCGGATTTATTGTTTTAATACCTAAACATAATAATGTCTATCCGGATTTTGCCTACAGAAAGTTATTATACAACTCTCTCAAGATGTTCTTTGCGTTCTTGGGAGAACTTCAATTTTCAGTTTTTTGAAACCAGAAAAACAAGCATAGTACATAGGGAATGCACATATTGCTTGATTTTACAGTTGCATAATGGTAGTATATAGTTAAATTTAGCCTTTCTTCCAGAGTAGTATACGAATAGTAGGATAAGAACATCAACATATCCAGTGCCGATACACTGGATCAGCTGACCGCAGCCCTTGGCTGCACGATAGAAGATGTGCTTGAGAAATAATGGACCCAGTGTTGAACATTTGCTCTGCTGCGCGGATAGAACAATTCCAAAGAGAAATAATTTTTAATCGCTCAAAAAAATGCGGAGTGTTTGCTTCCCCACCTTATCTAAGGACGGACGAAAAGTCTTTACATAAAAATAGCATAGGAGATAATCAATATGAAAATATGTCCCAAATGCGGCACGATTTTGGAAGAGCAAAAATTCTGTCCCGAGTGCGGCGAAAAGGTAGTGCAGAGTGAACCCTGTGCAAGCACAGAGGGTTCTGTTCAGAATACCCAACCGTATCAGGAGGTGCCGAACGGCAGAACCGGTGCCATTGTCCGAATGGTACTGTCTGCCATTGCGATCGTGATCTGTGTCTTTGGATTTTTCCATTCTCTGTTCACCATTGACCGCGTCACGTTCGCAAACACCCTTATACATACCTTCCAGGATGCCGGCGCCGTTTGTATGACTGTGGTGATTTTGTGGACCTTCATCAAGTGGGGAATCTATATTGCCCCCAAATCCCGCAGTTGGGCGGGCAATGTGTGGGAGCGTTGGACCACCTGGACGCCTATTGGCTGGGTGATCAAGGTCATGCTGGTAATTTGGATCTTCCTGACACCTATTTTGACCATTCCCGGCATGCTGATCGGTGGATTGGTCGGCATTATGCTGAAGGTGTTTCTGGCAGAGACTTCCAACCTGATCCTGTGGATACTGTATTTCCTGGTGTGCTTTGTGCTTATGCTGTTTATGGTGCGACTGGACTGGAATAAGATCCGGGGAAAGAAGGCCGCGGCTGTTACTGTCCGGTTTGCCCTCGGTACACTCATTGCCGTATTGGTAATGTGTGCTGTGTTGTACGGCCTGTCTGCAGCGGCCAACGCCACCCCCAAGTCCGGCTCCAACGGCTGTCGGCATGAAAATGTCGAATGGGTCGTTTTAGAAGAAGCCACCTGCGAAGCTGACGGCATTCAGGTGGAGCAGTGCACAGCATGCAAAACGCAGGCAAGAAAGGTCGTTCTAAAGCAGACCGGGCATACCGAGGCGGTCGTCCCCGCCGTTGCCCCCGGTGAAAAATCCTGCGGCTGGTCGGAAAGCGTTGCCTGCTCTGTGTGTCAAAAGGTATTGAAACAGCCTACATTGGTCGCCCCCCTTTGCCAAACATCCCAGGGAATGACCGGCCTGCAGAATATGTCGGACGGCAGCTATTCCATCACGGATATGGGCACCTGCCAGGATACTGCTGTGATCATTCCCGCGATGATCGATGGCCAGATCGTGACGAAGCTGGCCACCGGCGCACTGTATGGTGATATTATATCCGTGGAACTGTTGGATAACATCACCTCCATTTCTGGCCATACCGATGATCAGCACTCTCCCTTTGAAAATTTGGAGTTACTGGAGAAAATTATCGTTTCTCCGGAAAATCAGGTGTTTTTCTCCAAGGATGGCATCCTTTACAGCAAAGAAACCGGCAATATTCTCTTCATTCCTGCCAATCTCCGTGGTGAAGTGGTCATTTCTGACACCGTCACGGATATGCTGAATCATTCTTTCAGAACTCAGTCTGAGGTGACCGCGATTACACTGCCCAGCGGTTTGACGCAGATTTCTACCATGCAGTTCCTGGGATGCAGCGGTCTGACACGGCTCTATGTTCCTGCTGCGATAAAGCTGCTGGATATTCAGGCATTGAATGGTTGTACCAGTCTGACAGATATTTTCTACGACGGTACCAAGGAGCAGTGGGAAGCGATTACCAAAGAGGACGATTGGTATAAAGGATCGGGAGACTTTGTGATCCATTGTACCGACGGTGATATTCCCAAGCCATAATAAAGCGGAATTGATGCAAGTTCAGAAACCAATAAATATGTAGAAATGCAAACGGATCCCTCATCCTCTGCCCAAAAGATCTGGCATACGGAGCTTTCCTTTGCTTCCAATACCAATGGTATGGGTACATTCCGTGGATTTTACGGTACTTATGAGGTGGAGACCGTTGCCAATGGCAAAAAGATCGTAAGAACCTTTGATCTGTCGTCCAAAGCGGGGGCAAATGAACTAGTGGTGCAGTTATGACAAAAGAAATTTAGATGATTCTGGCGTGTGCCGCTTTACGTCGTCAATGCCTTTTGCGATAAGCATATTTCCGGCAGAACCGGCAACCGGGGCAATATCGCATACAATACCATCAAGTTTTTGGTTTGCAGCCTTTGTATGCTGCCGATGTTTCTGCTGGACGATGCGCCTCGGTTCGGTATCGGTGCGATTGCTTGCGGCGCAGTCTGCGGCGTGATGTATGCTGTCAGCAAAACCTTGATGCTGAAGGGCTATGAGCGTACCAGTGTGGCGTTTATGACCCTCTGCCGCGCGTCGAGTATGATTTTGTCCTGCGTGATCGGTCACTTTTTCTGGCGGGAAGCCTTGGATATTTTCTCAATTGTGGGCATTATACTTACCGTTGCTTCCATCGTCCTGCTGAAAGCGAGCAAGGGTGAGAAAAAGGGTTTTTGACGGGAAAGGCATCGCCATTGGCGGCTTGGTGTTTTTGACCAGCGGCGGTGTGATGGTTGTTCAAAAATTGATGGGCATCCATTTTGCCGGAGAGAGTGTCACCGCATTTAACTTTTATTCGTTTTTTATGGCTTGTGGCATTTTAGCCTGCTTCCTGCGCTCCGGCGGCAGGGAAGAGCTCAGCAAAAGAGCTATGATTTTGTGTGCGGCAGGCAGTGCCGTTTCCCTTTGTGTTATCAGTATGGTGATGACTTCCATAACGGGGAAGATGCCTTCTGCTGTAATGTTCCCGCTGTTTAACGGATTGGGTATCGTTTGCGTATGCATCGGCTCGGTATTCGCTTTCCGAGAAAAACTGACAGTAAACAAGCTGATTGGTTTGATTCCGGGCGTCTGCGGGCTGTGTCTTGTGAATCTATAATGGCAGGCAGGGTGCTCAGACATCCTGCCGCTTTTTTGCCAAAGTTCGTCACTTGACGGGGGAGCAGTTGTGACGTATAATCATATCAGAAAATGAACAATAGTGAGGGAATATATGAAAAAGCGAATTCTATGGATCACAGAAACGTCTGCTATGCTGGCGCTGCTGATCTGCCTGCAATGGGTGGGCTCCCTTATTCCTGACCAGATGACAAAACAGCTCATCACTGGCAGTTTGGTAAATTGTGTACTGGCGGTGACTGTGTTGGTCGCCGGTATAGGCAGCGGCATTACTGTGGCGGTGATCTCCCCGGTGTGTGCATTCCTGTTTGGTATTGCACCGAATTTTATTACCGTAGTGCCTATTATGCTGGGTAATGTTTGCTATGTGGTTTTGCTGTGGCTGATCGCAGGCAAGACGCTAAAACCCTTGTGGAAGCAACCGGTGGCTTTGGTTACGGCTTCGGTGGTGAAGTTTTTTGTACTGTATCTGTTGGTTGTCGAGGTGATCTGTGGATTGGCAGCGGACTCACTTTTGGGCAAAAAGGTGGGCGACATTGTGGTCCTGGCTCCCAAAATGCTGAAAATGCTGCCCACGATGTTTGCGTGGCCCCAGCTTATTACGGCTTTGATCGGCGGAGCCGTTGCACTGTTGATCGTTCCCATTCTCAAAAAAGCAATTAGGAGATGATATTATGCGCGGGATTCCGTCCCTCATTACCGATATCCGAAAAAAGGTCTTTACAGAAGTGGCCCGGATGGCCTATAACGGCGGCGATTATTCCAAAGCCGAGGATCTTCCTTATGTCATAGTCCCCGGCGACCGCCCGCTGCACCGGGAATCTGTGTTTTTGGAACGCGCCATTGCCGGCGAACGGGTGCGTCTTGCGATGGGCTTGTCCATTCGCCCTATCCAGACCCGCAGTTTGATGACCGAGGGTATGGATAATGCCGCCATTGCGGAGCAGTACTATGAGCCGCCGCTGGTCAACATCATTCCCTATGCCTGCCACGCTTGCCCTACCAATCAGTACAAGGTCAGCAATTACTGTCAAAACTGCCTTGCTGCATCCTGTCAGAAGGTGTGTCCCAAGGATGCCATTTCTTTCCGCAACAACCGGTCCTATATTGATCTGGATAAGTGTATCCGCTGCGGCAAATGCGCCAAGGCCTGCCCGTACAATGCCATCGTTCACCTGCAGCGCCCTTGCGCGGCCGCTTGCGGTATGGATGCCATCGGATCGGATGAGCAGGGAAGAGCTGTTATCAATCAGGATAAGTGTGTTGCCTGCGGTCAGTGTTTGGTCAGCTGTCCCTTTGGTGCCATTGTGGACAAGGGTCAGATCTTCCAGGTGATTCAGTCTATTTTGCAGGGGGATAAGGTCGTTGCCATTGTTGCGCCGGCGTTTATCGGTCAGTTTGGCAAGCATTCCACTCCCGGAAAATTCATTGCTGCTATGAAGAAGCTGGGATTTGCCCGGATTGTGGAAGTAGCAGTGGGTGCCGATATGTGTACCATCGAGGAAGCCAAGGACTTTTTGGAGAAAGTTCCCTCAGAGCAGAAATATATGGCAACCTCCTGCTGTCCTGCCTGGCATTCTATGATCTATAAGCTGTTCCCCGGGGAGACAAAGAATATTTCCATGACCTTGACGCCAATGGTGTTTACCGCCCGGCTGATGAAGCAGAAATATCCGGACTGCAAGGTGGTCTTCGTTGGCCCCTGTGCAGCAAAGAAGCTGGAGGCCATCCGGGCGGATATTCGCTCCGATGTGGACTTCGTGCTGACTTTTGAGGAACTGCAGGGTATGTTCGAGGCCAAGGAGATCAATTTTGAGACCATTGAGCCTATGTATGACCTGAATGAAGGTACTGCCGCCGGCAGAGGCTTTGCGGTGTCCGGCGGCGTTGCCGGAGCGGTGGCAAATCTGATCCAAAAGACGAACCCGGATGTGGAGGTCAAGACTGCCCGGGCAGAGGGTCTGCGGGAGTGCCGCAAGCTGATGACCCTGGCTAAGGCGGGTAAATATAACGGCTATCTG
>CAYVSU010000020.1:0-19342 GCA_964454215.1 uncultured Oscillospiraceae bacterium
CCCGTAAACGCCTTCGTTGCTGACTTTATAGGTGAGTCAAACATCGTTGACGCAATTATGCTCGACGACTACCGCGTAACCTTCGGCGGAATTAAATTCGACTGCCTTGACAGCGGTTTTGAGAAGAACGAATTTGTTGAAGCGGTTGTACGTCCCGAGGATATTCGGATAACCGAGGTAGGCGCAAAATCCGCGCTTACTGGTACCATAACAGGCGTAACCTTCAAGGGCGTTCACTTTGAGGTGCTTGTTGACGTCGGCGGCTTTATCTGGATGATTCAGACCACTCAGGAGGGACTTGCGGTAGGTCAGAAAATCGGTATGTACATAGGGGCACAGATGGTCAACAATGCCGACTGGCTGCTGAAGCTGAACTATGTGGATTTTATCCGGGAGATCGGTGGCTGCTTTAGTGTTAACAATATGCTCCGGGCGGAGTGCTTCAAGCAAAGAATGGAAAAGGGTCTTTCCTTCCTTGAGTTCAACTATATGCCTATGCAGTCCTACGACTTCTACTACCTGTTCCAGCATTACGGCTGTAATATGCAGTTTGGTGGAAACGATCAGTGGAGCAATATGCTGGGTGGCACGGAGCTGATCCGCAAAAAGCTGGGCAAGGATGCCCACGCGATGACCATTACGCTGCTCCTGAACTCTGAAGGCAAGAAGATGGGCAAAACAGCAAAGGGCGCGGTTTGGCTGGATCCCAACAAGACCACACCCTTCGACTTCTATCAGTACTGGCGGAACGTGGAGGATGCCGATGTTCTCAAGTGCATCCGGATGCTGACTTTCCTGCCGTTGGAGGAAATCGATAAGATGTCTGACTGGAAAGATGCCCAGCTGAACACCGCTAAGGAGATCCTGGCCTACGAGCTAACTAAGCTGGTCCACGGCGAGGAAGAAGCGGCAAAGGCTCAGGCGGCTGCCAAGGCACTATTTGTAGGCGGTGGTGACGATGCCAATATGCCTACCACCGAGATCACCGCAGACAAGTTGGCGGATGGAAAGATTGGTATTCTGAATTTGATGGTTGCCTGCGGTCTGGCCCCTTCCAATAAGCAGGCCCGTCAGCTTGTGGAGCAGGGTGGCGTATTTGTCAACGACGAAAAGGTTCCCGCACCTCAGTTTGCCGTTACGGAGGAAATGCTGAAAGATGGTGTGAAGATCCGTAAGGGCAAAAAGGTATTCCACAAGGCGGTGCTGGTATAAATGCTGGAACTGGCAAAAGAATCGGATTGGGAAGCTGTTAAGCGAATTTCAGTCCAGATTCACGATCTGCACGCGCAATGGCGGCCGGATATCTATTTCCATACAGACGAACCATTTCCTAAAATTGCTTTTCTTAACGGCATGCGGGACCGTATGGTATATGTTGCCAAGATACGAGATACTGTTGTTGCGTATGTCGTACTTGCAATTATGGAACGTGGTGGTCCCGGCGCGGTTGCTTACAAAGCGATGCGTCTTGAAAGTATCTGCGTAGATGAGGCGCATCGGGGTCAAGGAATCGGGAGAACGGTTGTTGCAGATGTTCGGGCGCTGGCGAAGGCCTTTGGCTGCAGGGAAATATTGCTTGGTGTCCATCCTGAAAACGACCGAGCTGTTGGGTTCTATCAAAAATGTGGCTTTCGGATCAGAACGATCAATATGGATACGAAGGTTTGAGAAAAAGGCGACCAAGTGGCCGCCTTTTTCCTATGTTTTGCTGGACTTTTTCCAGGAATTCGGTATAATAAACTCAGTTAGTCGTTTACGACGAATAAAGAACGGAGGAATCCGCATGAAACTCAGTTACAAACGCACGATCCTTGTTGGCTTTGCATTTTTCCTGATCAGTGCTTTCTGGCAGGCATACGATGCTACTATTCCTGTTATACTTACGAATAAATTCGGCATGTCCCAGACCTGGTCCGGTGTGATTATGGCGCTGGATAATGTCCTTGCAGTGTTTATGCTTCCACTGTTCGGTGCACTTTCTGATAAGTGCCTTGGCAACAAGTGGGGTAAGCGTACACCCTTTATCACCATCGGTACTGTGATTGCTGCGATTGCTCTGGTTAGTCTTTCTTTCGTAGATGCTGCACAGCTGAAAAACATTTCCGAAGTGGCAACCATTGATGATCCTGCGGCGTTGGAGGTTATCTACGATTCTCAGGCAGACAATGTTCTGATGACGCCCGAGGGCGATAAATTTATCCTTTCCGACCTATTCACCAAAGAACAGTTTTCTGCTATTACCGCTCAAATTACAGATCCGGAGGATCCTTCCGGCCTGGTTACCAATCCCTTCTACACCAACTACGTAGCCCCTGCACGGCAGGCCTATGTGGCCGCGAAAACTGCTGACAATCCCACGCCGTTGATCTTGTTTGTGGTCTTGCTTTTGATTGTACTGGTTGCAATGGCTGTTTTCCGCAGCCCTGCAGTTGCTCTTATGCCGGATGTGACAATCAAGCCATTGCGCTCTAAAGCAAATGCCGTGATCAACCTGATGGGCACAGCCGGCGGCATTATCGTGCTGGTGCTGGGTATGGTCTTTGCGACCTCCGCCGTGTATAACCAGCTGATGAACTATACGGTTTACTATCTGGTGGTTGCAGGCCTGATGCTGGTTTCTTTGGCGATCTTCCTTCTTACCGTAAAGGAAAAAGAATGGTCCCGTAAAATGCAGGCAGATTCTATGGCACTTAAGATTGATGAAACCCAGGAAGATTCCAGTGAAAAGCGCAAGTTGAACCGCAGTGAGATCCGCAGCCTTTTGCTGATCCTTGCTTCCATTGCTCTTTGGTATTTTGGCTATAACGCAGTGACCTCCAAGTACTCTGTTTATGCCGGAAACATTTTGAGTATGGACTATAACACCACCTTGCTCCTTGCCCAGGCGGCTGCCATTGTTGCCTATCTGCCTGCCGGTCTGGTGGCATCCAAGATTGGTCGGAAAAAGACGATCCTGGGTGGCGTTGTTATGCTGACGACTGCTTTTGCAGCTGCTTCCTTTATGCGCGCAGGCAGCTCTGTTTTGGTAATGAACATTTTGTTTGCTCTGGCAGGTATCGGCTGGGCGACCATCAATGTTAATTCCTTCCCGATGGTGGTTGAAATGTGCTCCGGCGGTGATATCGGAAAATATACCGGATTCTACTACACGGCTTCTATGAGCGCCCAGATCGTCACACCAATGCTCTCCGGCTATCTGATGGACCAGATGGGTATGACCATTCTGTTCCCATACGCAGCTGTATTTGCTGGCCTGGCATTTGTGACAATGTTCTCGGTGAAGCACGGCGACGGCAAGCCTGAAGCGAAAAAGCGTTTGGAGGCATTCGACATCGATGATTGATTGGTTGATCGGAATCGTTATCGGTTGGGCGGTACTCTTTGGCATATATATTCTGATGCTGCGTTGCCGCAGGGGACATCCGGGATTTGAAAAACTTTGGGGCTGGAAGTATGCCCACCGGGGTCTGCACGGAAACGGCGTTCCGGAGAACAGTATGCAGGCATTTCGTCTTGCGCTGGAGCGGGGCTATGGCATTGAACTGGATGTACACTTGATGAAAGACGGAAACCTGGCTGTCATACACGACAGTTCCTTAAAGAGAACTGCCGGTGCGGATGTAAATATTGCGGATCTGACTGTCGAAGACTTAAAGGATTACCGTCTTGAAAACACAGAAGAGATGATTCCGCTGTTTTCACAGGTTTTGTCCCTGTTTGAAGGGAAAGCACCGATGATCATTGAGTTAAAGGCAGGACGCAACATTCCCGGACTTTGTGAAGCGGTTTGCAATATGCTGAATCAATATTCTGTGGATTATTGTATCGAATCCTTTGATCCCCGCTGCGTTCACTGGCTGAAAAAGCACCGACCGGATATCGTCAGAGGTTTCTTGGCGGAGAATTTCCTGCGAAACAAGGAATCCAAGCTCCCCTTACCGCTGAAGTGGGTTTTGAGCTCCCTGCTTGTGAATTTTTTGATGGTTCCAGATTTTATTGCGTACCGTTTTTCTCATCGTAATACCTTGGGAAATCAATTATGCAGAAAAATTTGGGGTGTGGAGAAGGTGGGCTGGACCATTCGTACACAGAATGAATTTGATGAAGCTGTTGCGGAAAACTGGATCCCAATATTTGAATACTTTGAACCATAAAAAAATAGCGCACCGCTGTGCGCTATTTTTTTATGCAAAAAACGCTTTGATCTTCTCCTCGTTTTCCTTTTTGATTTTGCAAAGGGGAAGCCGATGCCCTCCGCAATCGTAACCGATACTTTTCATTGCCGCTTTCACGGGGATCGGATTCACTTCGCAGAACATCAGATCATGTAGCGGCAGCAGTTCTGCCTGCAGTGCGCTGGCAGTATCTAAATCGCCATCCAGCGCAGCGTAGGCCATCGCTTGCATTTCTTCCGGTACGACATTGGAAGATACGGAGATCACACCTTGCCCGCCAAGGGCGATGACCGGTACGGTCATAGTGTCATTTCCGGACCAAACAGCAAAATCTTTTGGGCATTCAGCTCGGATTCGCAGTACCTTTTCAATGCTTGTGGATGCTTCCTTCACTCCAACAATGTTGGGAACATTTGCTAAACGCTTGTAAACGCTCACGGGAATATCTACCCCGGTGCGAGATGGAACATTATATATGATCACTGGGATTTTTACCGCGTGGGCAATAGAAAGAAAATGGGCAAAGAGACCTTCCTCTGTTGCCTTGTTATAGTATGGACTGACCACCAGCAAAGCGTCTGCACCGGCTTTCTGTGCTTCAATGCTGAGGAAAACTGCGTGATTTGTATCGTTGGATCCGGTGCCAGCTATGATTAACATTTGATTACCGACATATTCCTTTGCTCTGCGAAATAGTGTTAGCTTTTCGTCGTCGGACAGGGTTGGCGCTTCTCCTGTTGTTCCGCTGATGACCACCGCCTGAATACCGGATGCCATCTGTCTGCGCAGAAGCTGCTCCATCATTGGGTAATTAATCTGATCACCGATAAATGGTGTGACCATAGCCGTACAGACTCCGCTGAATAATGTGTTTTTCATTTTGCATCCCTCCGCACCATCCTATGCGCAGGCTTCCAGCATTGCGACATTGCAAAATGGCAAGAAATGTTGCATTTTGTATACTATCTATGTATAATTATAGATATAACGTATGGGGGCGATTGGGTTGGCAAAAAATAAATCATTATGCGTTGTCTTTACGGCGATCGTCATTGTTCTTATTTGTGTGCTGTCAGCGCCACAGACGAACGCGGAACAGGTTGAACGCTATGGCTATAGCCTTTTGCAGAACGATATGCAGCGAACTGCATACAACTCCATCGCAGCCGGCATTGCAGCCTTGGAATCGGAAATTATCATTCCCATTTCCGGTATTACATCCTCTGAACAATTTTTGGATATCAAAATCGCGGCAGGAATGGTCTGCAAAGATTATCCGGAGTACTACTGGTATCACGGCGAATTTTCACTGAACAGCAATGGGCAGCAAGTTACGTTCTTTCCCGCTGCATATACAATTGAAGGGCAAACGGTGACAGCAGGCTCTGCTGTTCTGGTTGCGGCGCAGGCAAAGGTGAACGCTGCAGTCCGGGAAGCATTGAAAAATATTAGCCGCACTTCCTCGGACTATGAAATATCCCTCGCAGTTCACGATTATATCGTGAATCATATTAGCTATGCAATGGTAGGTGACCATCAGACAGCCTATGGTGCGTTGGGTGCCGGAAAGGCGGTTTGCGCGGGTTACGCAAGAGCGTATCAACTGATTATGAATGCTGCCGGTATTTCCTGCTGGTATGTGGAAGGCCAATCCTACGACCCCAATGGACAGCTGGTAGCCCATGCATGGAATGTGTCCTGGTTGGACGGGAAATGTTATTATTCGGATACCACCTGGGATGATCAGGGAACGGAGTTGTTCCACGAGTTTATGAATGTGTCACTGGAGGATATCAGCAGTTCCCACTTTACCAGCGACCAGATCCCCCAATCCTGCAATCACAGCGACTATACCTTCTTCCGCCGGAACAATACACAAGGCGTGTGCGACATTCAAACGGTGAAGACAATTGATGAAGTGGCGCAATGCTTCCAGTTAAAGCGTTTGACAGATGGGGAAGCAGAGTATTACTGCACGATCCACTATCACGGTGATGACTTCAGCACTTGGCTGAATAACAACATAGCGGCGATCGCTCAAGATTTGGGATTTACCGGTTCGCTCCGGTACAGCGTGATCGAGCTGTACCGCGAGCATCACGTAACGATTGTCGGAACAGTTTCTCAGTCATCATCTGAGGAAACGGAACCGTCAACTGAGCCTGCCACAGAGCAGGCAACAGAACTGTCTACGCAACCGCCGACAGAGAACTATGAGCAAACCGTTCCCACAACACGGGCCCCAGAATCATCGGAGCCGGATCCAACGGTCATAACCACATTTCCTCCGGACACACAGGTCCCGGTGCAGACGGAGATTGTCAGCGGCGGCGCGTCCTCAGAGACAACTGACCCGTCGACTCTACCGCAGGATACGGGAAATGACTGTACGACCGCATTGTCAAACCCATCAAGCCCAGGAAACGTTCAGGAATCAAGTGCATCCGAAAATAACCTTCCAGAGAAGGAATTCAACAGTGGTAATAGAGAGGTCAAGACTGTCGTTTTCCTGTGTGTTTTTGCTGTTGCGGCAATAGCCGTGGTTGTTGTAATGATCCTGAAAAAGAAAAAGATTGTCTGACAGATTGGATCCCCACAGGTAATTTATGTGGGGATCTATGGTTTTCTATTGCAAATTGACTGAAAATAGACTATAATGTCCCGGAAATGGATGCGAGTTTGGAGGAAAGATTGTGAAGACCCATGATTTTTGGTATGACCTTCCGGAGGAACTGATTGCGCAAACGCCCCTTGAAAAGCGGGATACATCCCGGCTCTGCGTTTTAGACCGTCAGACAGGGAAGGTGACCCATAAGCATTTTTATGATATTCTTGAATACTTGAAGCCCAATGATTGCCTTGTTATGAACGATTCCCGGGTGCTTCCTGCCCGGCTCTTGGGTCACAGGCCCACAGGCGGCGCGGTGGAGGTGCTGCTGCTGCGGGATATTGGGGATAAAAAATGGGAATGCCTTTGTAAACCTGGCAGGAAAATGCAGGTGGGCAGTGAAGTGATTTTTGGCAACGGCGAATTGACCGCAGTTGTTACCGAAGTGAAAGAAGATGGCAATTGGATCATTGTGTTTCAGTATGATGGAATCTTTCTGGAGGTACTGGAACGGTTGGGGAAGATGCCGCTGCCGCCTTATATCAAAGCTGAGCTTGCTGATCAGGAGCGTTATCAAACCGTTTACAGCAGGGAAGTGGGTTCCGCTGCTGCGCCTACTGCCGGCCTGCATTTTACCAAGGAGCTCCTGGATGCAATCCGGGCCAAAGACGTAAAAACTGCGTTTGTGACCCTTCACGTGGGACTTGGTACCTTCCGGCCGGTGAAGGCAGAAGAAATTACAGAGCATCATATGCACAGCGAACTGTGTATGATTTCCGAAGAAACCGCCAAAGTGCTTAACGAGACCAAAGCCAGCGGCGGCCGAATCATTTGCGTGGGTACGACATCCTGCCGCACTCTGGAGAGTATGGTAAAAGCGGACGGCAGCTTTGAAGCTGGCAGCACGTGGACGGAAATATTCATTTATCCGGGATATCAATTTAAGGCGATGCAGGGTCTCATTACCAATTTCCATCTGCCGGAAAGTACACTTGTGATGTTGGTTTCTGCATTTGCCGGCAGAGAGAAGGTGCTGAATGCTTACACGGAAGCAGTAAACGAAAAATACCGTTTCTTTAGTTTTGGTGACGCAATGCTGATTCTGTAAAGGAGACGAACGATGTTTGAAAATGTAAAGGCTAACATCTTGTTTGATAAGCTGCTCAAACGGCACGATATCAACAAAGCCTACGCGATGGTCGGTCCGGAAGACTCCTGGTACGATACTATCACAACCGTTCACTGTTCACTGGAAAAAATCCGGGAGCTTCCCCATAAAGATCTGGAATTGAAAAGTCAGGATGGATTGTTGTTGAAAGCGGTTTATTACCCCAATAACAGCCCCAAAACGGTAATTTGGATCCACGGCTATACCAGCCACGCTGAACGGGAATCTGCTTTTCCGGGCCTGTTTTACCTTTCCTTGGGCTTCAATGTGCTGATTCCGTATTTGCGTGCCCACGGCCCCAGTGAGGGTAAATATATTTCTATGGGCGCGCTGGAGAATCTGGATATGATGCGCTGGGTTGACTTGATCAATGAGATGATTCCCAACGGCCAGATTGTTTTTCACGGCTTGAGTATGGGCGGCGGTATTGCGCTTGACCTCGCATGCAAGGATATGAAGAATGTAAAATGTATCGTCTGTGATGCTCCCAGTATCAATGTGACGAACATTTTTCATTATGTGATCAGCGACATCTTCAAGACAGGTCAGGACAATATCTACAACTGCGTACTGCAACGCTTTCGGAAAGTATTTGGCGCGGATCCTTCTGACTTTGAACGCCTGGAAACCATCAAAAACGGCAAATATCCCATTCTGCTTACTGCCGGAAGCAATGAGCAGATGGATGACATCCTGTATGCAATTCAAAAGAATAATCCGATGCCGACAGAAGTACTGATCTTGCCTGGCTGCAATCACGGCAACGGTATGTATAAACAGACAGAGATGTATCAAACCGCTATCAAAGAATTTATTAGAAAGAACCTATCTCTGTGAGAGAAGTTCTTTGGAGGATAATGTATGTTTGAGTTAAAAAAGACCGAAGGAAAGGCGCGGCGTGGCGAATTTTCCTGCGCACACGGTACGGTCCAAACCCCGGTATTTATGAATGTTGGCACACAAGGTGCAATCAAAGGTGCCCTCAGTGCAGAAGATCTGAAAAATATCGGCTGTCAGGTGGAGCTTTCCAACACCTACCATTTGCATCTGCGCCCTACGGATAAAGTTGTTCGTGAAATGGGCGGGTTGCACAAGTTTATGACTTGGGACGGACCTATTCTGACGGATTCCGGCGGATTTCAGGTCTTCAGCCTGTCGAGTTTGCGCAAGATCAAAGAGGAGGGTGTGTATTTTTCCTCCCATATCGATGGCAGAAAGATCTTTATGGGTCCTGAGGAAAGTATGCAGATACAGTCTAATTTGGGCAGTGATATCTGTATGGCTTTTGACGAGTGTATAGAAAATCCGGCACCTCGTAAGTATGTGTTGGACAGTGTTGCACGCACAACCCGTTGGCTGGAACGGTGCAAGGCTGAAAATGCCCGTTTAAACAGCTTGCCCGATACGGTAAATCCACAACAGATGCTTTGGGGCATTAACCAGGGCGGAACCTATGCGGACATCCGTATCGATCATATGAAGCGGATCGCTGATATGGATCTTCCGGGTTATGCCATCGGCGGCTTGGCTGTGGGCGAAACAGCAGAGGAAATGTATGATATCATTGAAGCAGTTGAGCCTCATATGCCTGCAGACAAGACCCGTTATCTGATGGGTGTTGGCACGCCCACCAATATTATTGAGGCAGTTGCCCGTGGCGTCGATTTCTTCGATTGTGTTATGCCCGCCCGGAATGCCCGCCACGCCCGGCTCTTTACCTGGGAGGGGGCGATCAATCTGAAAAACGCCAAGTATATTACGGACGACAGGCCTATTGATGAGCACTGTGATTGCCCGGTATGCCGCCGCTATTCCCGCGCATATATCCGGCATCTGTTTGTGGCAGAAGAAATGCTGGCAATGCGGTTAAGTGTGATGCATAACCTGTACTTCTATAACAAGCTGATGGAAAAAATCAGAAATGCACTGGATGAAGGTACTTTTGAACAGTTCCGCCGTGAATATTCTGTTAAATTAAGTCTGCGAATCTAAATTTTACTTGCTTTTTACCATATTAATGGTATAATATTTCCGATTATTAAAACAAAGGAGTTACTCTATATGCTTTATTTTTTGACGAGTGGCGAGGCTACCAGTGATGTTAGCACCGGCAGCGGTATGCTGAGCACCATCATTATGCTTGTTATTATGGTCGCAGTTTTCTACTTTATGCTGATCCGCCCTGAGAACAAGCGCAAGAAGGAAGCTTCCGCAATGCGGGATGCTGTCAAGGTTGGTGACAAGATCACTACCATCGGCGGTATCGTTGGTGTCGTTGTCAGTATGAAGGACGATAAGTTCGTCATCGAAACCAGTGCCGATCAGGTTCGTGTTGAGTTTTGCAAGTGGGCACTGTCCTCCAATGAGACAGCCAACGAAGCAAAGCAGGCTGCACAGAAGAAGGCTCTGGAAGAAAGAGCAAAAGCCAAGGCTGCCAAGAAGGCTGAGAATAAAAAATAACGAGCAAGGGCTTCGGGATTTCCCGAAGCCCTTTCATTATGTTTTGAACAGATCGTCTGTAAAGTGTGGGTTGGCATCAGCGTGTTTATTGTTTTAACCCAAACGGTAAGCCGTACAAAATATCATTTGGTTCAATGGGTGTTGCCGGTTCTGTGTGGTCTTGATCACTCGGGCGAACCATGTATGCCGTGGTAATGGTGAATATCTGCCATTTCTTCCATTGACCAGGTGGAAGAATTGTTTCATTCCTTGATATCCTGATACAACAGAATTTCGTTAGCAATATAAACAGGGCGATTCTTGCTCTGCTCAAAGATCTTGCCCACATATTCGCCGATGATACCGATGCACAGTAGCTGAATACCGCCCAACAGCAGGATCAGAACAATAATGGTTGCGTAGCCGGGAATGTTGATTCCCCATATCAGCTTTTGCAAAACCACGATGACCAAGTAGATCATAGAAACGATGGCAGTCAGAACGCCGAGGTAAGTTGCCATCCGCAGCGGCTTGGTGGAGAAACCAATAATGCCTTCAACGCCATAGTTCATCAGCTTGCGGAAATTCCACTTTGTGGTGCCTGCAGCCCGCTCACAGGCAGTGTAGGGAATATAGCAGGTGTTGTAACCCACCCACGCAAAAATGCCTTTACTGAAGCGGTGATACTCTCCCATAGAAAGGATACTGTCCCGCACACTTTTACGGAAGGTGCGAAAATCGCTGGCATCTGCGTGAAGAGATACATCGGACAAGCGGTTGATGGTGGAGTAAAAGCATTTTTTGAAGAAGGAAAGAATCTTGCCTTCACCGCGGCGGTCCTGATAGGCAGCGACTACATCGCATTCCGGCTGTTCTTCCAAGATCTTCACCATATCCCGTACGATCTCCGGACGTTGTTGAAGGTCCGCATCGATCAGGGAAACATAGTCGCCTGCGGTGTGGTGCAGTCCGGCAAAAATGGCAGATTCTTTTCCAAAGTTCCGGGAGAAAGAGACCACCTTTGTTGGACACTTCTGTGCTGTAAACAGCTTTTTCAGATTGTGCATAGTGGCGTCCTTACTGCCGTCATTTACAAAAATGATCTCATAATCATATCCGCAGCCAGCAAAAGCGTTGATGACGGCATCCTGAAAAGCGGCAACATTTTCTGCTTCATTGTAGCAGGGAACGACCAATGACAATTTCATATAAATCAACTCGCAATCTTTTGATTGCATTATTATATGTTATTTTTGCCTTATAGTCAAGAAAAGGAACGGATTTCGCAAATCAAAGTTGACAGAACAGCAAAAATATGATATTTTATCTGCGTTAAATGCAAGGAAGGGGAGTTTCCGCCCCCAAAGTCACACCAGAGAGCTGCCGGTTGGTGCGAGGCAGTTGTGAAAGTGGCGGATTGTCGCCCCGGAGCTGGCTTTCTGAAACATTCAGTAGGGAAGTCCGGGTAAGCCCGTTACAGCGTTTGAGTGCCGAGATGATCGGAATTCAGGTGGTACCGCGGATTTTATTCGCCCTGAGCAGCTTGCTCGGGGCGTTTTTTATTTCCGTCCTGAAGCAAAAACTCAAACAAAAGGAGATTTTCAAAAATGGCCAGAGAATTACCGAAGGTGTATGAGCCTCAGCAGGTTGAGGAACGCATCTACAAATTGTGGGAAGAAAGCGGTTATTTTAAGCCCCAGGGCAAAGAGGGCGCGAAGCCCTTTACTATCGTAATGCCGCCTCCCAATGTTACAGGACAGCTTCATATGGGTCACGCAATGGACGCAACGCTTCAGGATACGCTGATTCGGTTTAAGCGTATGCAAGCCTATGACGCTCTTTGGGTTCCCGGCACAGACCACGCCGGTATCGCCACCCAGATCAAGGTGGAGGAAGAACTGCGCACCAAGGAGGGCTTAAGCCGCCACGACTTGGGCCGCGATAAATTCCTGGAGCGGGTCTGGGACTGGAAGCATAAGTACGGAAACCGGATTGTTGAGCAGCAGAAGAAGTTGGGCGCATCCTGTGATTGGGACCGCGCTCGGTTTACTATGGACGAAGGCTGTTCCAAAGCAGTACGGGAAGTGTTCGTTTCCCTTTACAAAAAGGGTCTGATCTACAAAGGCAGCCGTATCGTCAACTGGTGCCCCCACTGCGTAACAGCTCTTTCGGATGCTGAGGTGGAATATGTGGACAAGCCCGGCAATCTGTGGCACCTGAAGTATCCCATTGAGGGCGAAGCAGACAGATATGTGATCGTTGCCACCACACGTCCCGAAACTATGCTGGGCGACTCCGGTGTGGCAGTGAACCCTAATGACCAGCGTTATCAGGATATTATTGGCAAGAAGTGCATTCTGCCGCTGATGGGCCGTCCGATTCCCATTGTTGCTGATGACTATGTGGATCTGGAATTTGGCACCGGTTGTGTGAAAATGACCCCTGCCCACGACCCTAATGACTTTGAAGTGGGTTTGCGGCATAATTTGGAAATGATCCGTGTGTTGGATGACAACGGTAAGGTCAATGAGTTGGGCGGAAAATACTGCGGCATGGACCGCTATGAAGCCCGCAAGGCGATCATTGCGGATTTGGACGCTATGGGTCTGCTGGAGAAGATCGAGGCGCATCAGCACAATGTTGGCACCTGTTACCGATGTGGTAATGATGTGGAGCCGATCGTTTCTGCACAGTGGTTCGTAAAGATGGAGCCTTTGGCTAAGGAAGCGATTCGCTCTGTGATGGACGGTGAGACGAAATTTGTTCCTGAGCGTTTCACAAAGAACTATATGAACTGGATGGAAAATCTGCACGACTGGTGTATTTCCCGTCAGCTTTGGTGGGGCCATCAGATCCCTGTGTGGTACTGTGCAGAGTGCGGTCATATGACCTGCACCCTGGAAGACCCCTGCAAATGCGAAAAGTGCGGCAGCACAAAGCTTGAGCGGGATCCGGATGTGCTGGATACCTGGTTCAGCTCCGCTCTGTGGCCTTTCTCTACATTGGGATGGCCGGATGAAACCGCTGATCTTGCCAAATTCTATCCCACCGATGTGCTTGTTACCGGTTACGATATCATCACCTTCTGGGTGTCCCGTATGATCGTCTCCGGCCTTGAACATATGCACAAGGCACCGTTTCACACTGTGCTGATCCATGGACTTGTCCGGGATGACAAGGGAAGAAAGATGTCGAAATCCCTGGGAAACGGTATCGATCCTCTGGAGATGATCGAAAAGTACGGCTGCGATGCCTTGCGTATGAATATGGTCACCGGCAACTCTCCCGGAAACGATATGCGCTTCTATGTGGAGCGCTGTGAAGCAATGCGTAACTTCGCCAACAAACTGTGGAACGCATCCCGGTATGTAATGATGAATCTGCCTGAGGACGCGAATGATGGCTTGCCCGATTTGTCCACGCTGGAGATTGCGGATAAGTGGGTCCTTTCCAAGCTGAACGCTCTGATTTCGGAAGTTACCGAAAATATGGAAAAGTACGAGCTGGGTGTTGCGATCCAAAAGATTTACGATTTCGTTTGGGATATCTATTGCGATTGGTATATCGAAATGACCAAGGCCCGCTTGTTTGCTGACGATGCTGAGCGGAAGCAAACTGCCTTAGGCGTCCTTGTTTATGTACTGGATCAGGTGCTGCGCCTGCTGCATCCGTTTATGCCTTTCATTACGGAGGAAATTTGGCAATCCATTCCCCACGAAGGTGAAGCGCTGATCGTTGCCCAGTGGCCGGAATACAGAGAAGATCTGTCCTTCAAGGCAGAATGCGAGCAGATGGAATCTGTTATGGCAGCTATCCGCGCAATTCGTAACCGCAGAACGGAAATGAACGTACCCCCTTCCAAAAAGGCGGCACTGTATGTTCTGTCTGCCAAACCCCGGATCTTTACCGAAGGCGAGGGCTTTCTGCAGCGTCTTGCCTATGCAGATACCGTTTCTATTTTAGATGCAGAACCGGCTGATCTGGACGGGATGATCACCATTACTACGGCAGATGCCAAGCTATATATCCCGCTGGGCCAGCTCGTGGATGTTCAAAAGGAAATTGACCGCATCAGCAAGGAATTGGAGGCGGCCAAGAAATTCCTGTCATCTTTGGAAGCAAAACTATCCAATGAGAAATTTGTCTCCCGGGCACCGGAGGCAGTTGTCAATGCAGAGCGGCAGAAGGCACAGAAAAACCGTGACCTGATCGCGCAGTTGACAGAGAGCCTGAACGCAATGAAAAAATTATAATTATGGAAGCGGCACGGATCAAATCTGTGCCGCTTTTGCCTTGCTGTATTCAAAAGATTTGCACGGCTTTCTTTTTAACACTGACCGATTACGACGGCAAATCGTAATCGGTCTTTTTTATACTTGTTTCATACTTTGAAAAGGAGGTTCAAAAATGCGATTTACCAGTTTTCTGGAAAACGGCAGATTAACAGTAGCGCTAACTGGAGAGATTGATCATCACTGTGCAAGATCATATATTCAAGCCATTGCTGCGAAGATCGAAGCATACACACCGGAGGTATGTATCCTGGATTTTCAAGAAGTAACCTTTGTGGATTCTTCCGGTGTTGCGGTGATCATCAATGCGCTGCGCGGGATGACGCAGCTTGGCGGAAAGCTGATGCTTTCCGGGATCGGTCCACAGCCAATGCGGGTGTTTCGTGCATCCGGTGTTGATAAATTGGTAGAAATCAAGGAGGAAGTATCGTGAAATTTGAAAATCATATGACATTGGAATTTCCCAGTAAATCCTGCAATGAAGCCTTTGCGCGGTCCGCTGTGGCCTGTTTTGCAGCGCAGATGGATCCAACCTTGGAGGAAATGGGAGACATCAAAACCGCGGTATCGGAAGCGGTAACCAACTGCATCGTTCACGCATATCCCAACGCACTTGGAATGATCACACTGCGGTGCAGAATCTTGAAGGACAATACACTGGATATCGTGGTAAAGGACAGGGGTGTTGGAATCCAGGATATTGAAAAGGCAAAGCAGCCGATGTTTACCACTGGTGGAACGGACCGCAGCGGGATGGGTTTTACCATTATGGAGAGCTTTATGACATCTTTTGAATTGCAGTCAACACCGGATAAGGGGACTGTGGTACATATGCGCCGCAGACTCCAAAAGAGAAAATGAGCAGAGCCGAAGAATTGATCCGTCGTGCTCAAGCTGGTGATCAGGACGCAGTGGAGTTGCTGGTTACGGAAAATTCGGGACTGATATGGTCAGTTGCACGGCGGTTTGTGGGCAGAGGTTCGGAACTGGATGATCTCTATCAACTGGGCTGTGTCGGATTTCTCAAGGCAATTGACGGTTTTGATCTGGAATTTGGTACACAGTTTTCCACCTACGCCGTTCCCAAAATCGCAGGTGAGATTCGCCGCTTTCTGCGGGACGATGGTGCAGTAAAGGTGTCCCGCACCATTAAAGAGCAGGCTGCGGTCATTAAATCCGTAAGAAACCAGCTGATACTGTCACTGGGCCGTGAACCCTCTGTAGGCGAAATTGCGGAAAGAACCGGGCTGTCAGCGGAAGAAATCGCTGTTGCGGAAACAGCTACCGCTGCCACCGAATCTATTCAGCGTGAAACGGGAGAGGATGGATTCTCTCTGGAAAATGTACTGACCGATACGGAGTCCGAGGAAAGAATGGTGGAAAAGATCTCTCTGCGGCAGGCGGTGGATAAACTAAGTGAGCGGGAATCTCAGGTAATCAGACTTCGGTATTTCCATGGGTTGACCCAAGACCGGGTATCCAAGGTTCTTTCGGTCAGTCAGGTCCAGGTCTCCCGCATTGAAAAGAAAGCCCTTGCCAATCTCCGGTATTTGCTTATGTAGATAAATTTTCACATAAACAGGTATAATGCCAGAGTGAGCAATGCATTGTTTTTGTCCTCTTTGCTGTCGCCTGCCAACAGAAGCAGCAATACGATAATCAAAAGATCGCCGGTATCCAGATCCCGTGGCAGAAGTCCCCGGAGGAAGGAACCGGCGCTCTGTTTTTCACGTATATTTGGTGAATCAGGCTGGGTAAGGGTCGGTGACTGCGATTCTTCCTCCTGGTGCATCGGTTCCCGAGAATTAACCGGCGCCCTTACCGGTTGGTTATCGTTCCGCACCAGATTCCTTCGGTGAGATCCATCGTCCTGGGGAATATAGCGGTTATACATAGCTTCACCTGCCTGGGGAGAATAGAGAATGGCTGCCGGAAAGAACTGTGGTAGCAACGGATGCCAGCTTCGCGGCCCGCATCGCTTTTTCCAGTTTTACAATATGCTCAGATCTTAGATAAGGGTGCAGTGCCTTTAACAGCGTCTGCTGATTTTGGTCGATACCTGTCCGCTGCGCAAGTCCCGCGATACGCTGTATGGAAGCAAGATCCAATCCGCCTATACCGTTACCGAAATCCGGTGGGGACGGTTTCGGCGGCAGATTTTGTGATGAAGCAGTGGCGGGAGGCTCCTGGGACTGCCCAAGGCTTTGGGCCATACTCATTAGCTGCTGCATCATATCCGGATTACCCAGTATGGCATTCAGCTTCTGCTGCATATCATCCATTGCCGTATCCTCCCATCTGTTTCAAAAGACCCTTTACCTTCGGATCTTTCATCACATCCTGCATAGCCTGCATTGTTCTGTTCATATCTCCCTTGGAGGCTTCTGCCATGGCTTTGTTCAGTGCGTCACTTTGGGTTTGCTGCAGCAGTGCAAAAAGTTCTTTTCCTGCGTCACTCTGTGCAAAACGCATCGCATCCTGTATGGAAAATTCACCGGAATCCATAAATAACCTCCTGACAGTTGATTGTTTTCAAGATTAATATATGATTCCTGCGGCTGTAATGTTCATAAACTGAAGAAAAAATCCTATTAGACAGTAGAAATTTTATGAAATTTATGATATACTGAAAAAAACGCAGGCAGGAGCGTAAGCTATGAAAATTCTGGTACTTTCTGATTCCCATTCCGGTCTGCGGTTTATGCGGTATGCAATTGGTGCGGTAAAGCCGGATGCGGTGATCCACCTCGGTGACTATTTCGATGATGGCACAGCAATGTCAGAAGAATATCCTCACATTCGTTTTCATCTGTTGCCCGGTAACTGTGATCGCTATCGCAGCTATGAGATACGCCCGGAGATCCTTTGTTATGATGTATGCGGTGTCCGCCTTTATATGACACACGGACATCTGCATCACGTGAAAAGCGGTGTTTACGGCTTGTGCTGCAGCGCCAGAGAGGCGGGTGCAAAAGCTGCATTGTTCGGACATACCCACGAAGCGCTGTGTGAGCAAACGGAGGATGGCTTATGGATATTGAATCCCGGCCCCTGCGGCTCTTCCGGCGGCAGTGTGGGGTTCATCGAGACGGACGGCAGTAAAATCCTGGCCTGCAGGATATTAAGGCAGGCAGATCTGGAGGTATGGTAATGATTCTAACTGTGGATATTGGTAATTCCAACATTGTGATTGGCGGTGTTGAGGGCAAGGAGATCGTTTTTGAGGCCCGGATTCGCACGGATTCTACCAAGACCTCGGATGAATACTGCGTGGACTTGAAGATCATAATGGATGTGTACCACATTGATCCTGCAATGGTGGAGGGAGCAATCATTGCTTCTGTTGTTCCTCAGGTGCTCAACTCCCTGCAGACGGCAATTTTGAAGCTCACTGGCAAGACAAGTCTAGTAGTTGGTCCGGGATTGAAGACCGGACTGAATATCAAAGTGGAAAATCCTTCTCAAACTGGCGCAGATCTGGTGGTTGGAGCGGTTGCGGCTTTGCGGGAGCACAAACCGCCGATGATCGTTGTAGATATGGGCACGGCAACGACTATGGTCGTTCTGGACAAGACCGGTGCGTTACTGGGCGGCAGTATCGCGCCCGGCGTGCGGATCTCTATGGATGCGCTGACGGATAGGACTGCGTTGCTTCCAGGCCTGCAGCTGGACCAGCCTAAGCGCGCTATTGGCAGAAATACCATCGATTGTATGCGCAGCGGTATTATGCTTGGCAATGCTTGTATGATCGACGGAATGATCGAACGGATGGAACAGGAGCTTGGCTGCAAAACAACTGTGATCGCTACCGGCGGTATCGCCAAATTTATTGTTCCTCTGTGTAAGAAAGCAATTATTTACGACAAAGACCTGCTTGTGAAGGGGCTGGCAGAGCTGTATTGGGAAAATAAAAGGAATTGATCTGCGGGTATTGCTTATCTGCGTAAATTGTGGTATAATATCATCAGATTTTGAACTCCACCAGGAGGTGGCATATGAATTTTTTGCAAACCATTGCGGATAAATGGCGGCTTTTTATGGAAAAGATTCAGCCAGCCAAGGAAGTGCTCACTGAGTCATTGACCAATGCCAGATCCGTATTTCGCAGCATTTGGCGGTTCATTTACCGTCTGCGCAAGGTTTTTCTTGCCGTTCCTGTGGCGTGGATTGCCATTCGGTTGGCTATGGAGAATCTTGTAAAACTGCCCAAGGTTGTTGGCATTGTTTTGCAGACCGACGGCGCGTTTTCTATACTCCTTGCCAGAGAACTGGCGGTTCTTGGTCCACTTGCTATTACTGCGCTGTGCCTTCTTATGATGTTTGTATCCAGAAGAATTTTAACTCCCTGGTTTGTCAGTGTATTTTCTTTGACTCTGCCGATTCTTCTGCGAATACTGAATACGTTTCCGTTCTAGAATTGTTCAGGGCGTACCAAACCGGTACGCCCTGTCTTTATTCTGTCAGCAATTGGTACAGCTCGTCCATACTGTGAGCTACCGCTTTTGCGCCGGCACGGATCATATCCTCCAGTTCTCCAAAACCCCAGCTTACGGCAATGGTGGGAATGCTGTGGACATTTGCGCCTTCTACATCGTATACGGTATCGCCGACCATAATCACCTCATCTGCATTTCCGACAAACTGCAAAACATAGGCGATA
>CAYVSU010000021.1:0-19259 GCA_964454215.1 uncultured Oscillospiraceae bacterium
TGTTGCCGGAGGTAAGTGCGTATTTTTAGATCTGAAACAGAGAGATTTTCAGATCACGCCTCAAGCATTGGCGGCTGTGATGACTGCAAAAACCAAGGCAATCATCCTCAATTCTCCCAACAATCCCACCGGTACTGTGCTGAACGAAGCATCCCTTGCAGCTGTCAAGGAGGCGGTACTGGACAAGCCCATTTTTGTCATCTGTGACAACGTGTACGCCCGATTGAGCGACCCCGCTCCGGACTTGAGCACAGATAAGGATCTTGCCGGACAGCTATTGCTGTGTCAAAGCTTCAGTAAACCCTATGCGATGACCGGCTGGCGCGTGGGTTACCTTGTCGGGCCCCAGGATGTGATGGACCGGCTGCTGTTGCTCCACGCTGCAGAAGTAGCTTCCATTCCCACCTTCCTGCAGGATGCTTGCGTGGCCGCGTTGACGGTCAGTCCCAGGCCTATGGCAGATATTTACGCCAAGCGTCGGGCATTTGTCTGTGCCCAACTCACAGAAATGGGGCTTTCCTTCCCGAAACCGGAAGGCGCATTCTACATTTTTCCCGACATTTCCCAGTTTGGCCTTTCTGATGAAGAATTCTGCACCAGAATGATTACAGAAGCGAAGGTGGCTGCCGTTCCCGGAAGCTGTTTTGGCTGTCCAGGGCATATTCGCATCTCTTACGCCTGCTCCGACGAAAACTTGCAGGAAGGGCTCGCTCGGTTGGCACAATTTTTGGAGGAGGTCGGTAAATGAAAACTTTGATTTACGGCGGCCGCGTCGTTGACCCCGCCAATCGGGTAGACTCCCAACTGAATTTGCTGATCGAAAACGGTAAAATTGCCTGGGTGGGCACTGCGACGCCAGACGCTGACGAAAAGATCGATGCCACCGGCAAGATCGTTTCTCCCGGTTTCATCGACATTCATATGCACGAAGATCCTGTAGGTGCCGACGGAACTATTCAATTGGACATTTTGAATGCTATGCTCCGAATGGGTGTCACCACTGCTGTGGGCGGCAACTGCGGCATCAATGTATACGACCCGGTAGAATACCTGGCTTTGGCTGACAGGGACGGTGCCCCGGTAAATGTGGCTATGTTTGCCGGTCACGAATACTTCCGCAAAGCTGCCGGTGCCCAGGATATTTACGCCCACGCCTCGGAAGCGGAAAAGCAGAAAATGGAATCCACCATTGCCGCGGCGCTGGAAGGTGGCTGTGTAGGCGTTTCTTTTGGCCTGCGATATGTGCCCGGCGCGGATAAAGACGAGTTTTTCCGGGCAGCCAAATGCTGTCAAAGCAGCAAAAAAATTATCGCATCCCACGTCCGGGACGATGCAGACGGTATTTTTGATGCCATCGACGAATTTTGCGCCGCTGGTGTCGAATTCGGTGTTCCGGTTCAGATCTCCCACATTGGTTCTATGGGCGGTTTCGGGCAGATGAAAACCGTGCTGCAGCAAATCGACAACTACAAACTGGGTGGCCTGGACATTGCAATGGACTGCTACCCCTATTTCGCTTTCTCCACCCGCCTGGGCACGCCCACCTACGATCCCGGCTGGCTGGACCGATACCATTGCGACTATGATGTGCTGGAATTTAGCGAGGGTAAGTATAAAGGTCAGCGGGCTACCAAGCAGACCTTCGACGAAATGCGTGCCGATTTTCCGGAGTGCATCACAGTTTGCTATGTAATGAAGCAAGAAGACGTCCGCCTTGCCTTCCGTCATCCTGCCGTTATGCTGGGAAGCGACGGACTTTTGAACAACGGTCAGGGGCACCCCCGGGCCTGTGGCTCTTTCCCCCGGTTTTTGGCGGAATTCTCCCGTAACGGCAATCTGAGCCTTTACGATGCCATCGAAAAAATGACCGCAATGCCCGCTAACCGGTTGCATTTGGAAAACAAAGGCCGGCTGAATGTGGGTGCTGACGCGGATATCACCATTTTTGATTATGAAACCATTCGGGACAGCGCAACCTTTGCAGAACCTTCCCTGCCCCCCCAGGGCATTGACTATGTACTCATCGGCGGTCAAATTGCCGCGAAAGACTGCCGTATCGTGAGAAACCGCTGCGGCAAAGCCATTCGTAAATAAACATTCAGGAGGTAAATTATGGAACTCGGATTCTGGTCTCTCGTTCCCCCGCTGCTGACGATCATCTTGGCCCTGACCACCAAGAACGTCTTCATTTCCCTGCTCATTGGCATTGTAACAGGCAGTTTGGTCCTGTGTGGTGGCAACCCCATTGACGGCATCAACGATGCCATCTATGCCATTGCCGGCTCTATGAGTCAAGGCAACACTCTCATCATTGGCTCCATTCTGATCACCGGTGCTGTGATCTATCTGATGGAAAAATCCGGCGGCATTGAAGGTTTTGTCAATGTGGTGGTCCGGCGTATGAAGCTGATCAAGTCCAAGCGCGGCGCCAACATCTTTACTTGGCTGCTGGGTCTGGCGGTCTTCACTTCCGGTACGCTCAGCTGTATGGTTACCGGTGCGGTCTCCCGCCCCGTCAATGACGCGCTGAAAGTGCCCCACGAAAAGTCTGCTTTTATCGTCCATACCACCTCCACTCCCTGGTGCGTGCTGTTCCCCTTCAGTGGCTGGCTGGCATCTATGGCAGGTTATTTGGTCTCCGGCGGCGTACCTGAGGGTGAAAGTGTTTCTCTGCTGTTCCAATCCATTTTCCTGAACTTTTACTGCATTCTCGCCATTCTGATGGTGCTGGTTCTGGCGCTGCTGCAGAAGGATTTTGGCCCTATGGCAAAGGCAGAAAAGCGCGCCGCAGAAACCGGCCTTCTGGACGATCCCGCCCGTTCCACTAAGGAAACCACTGAAGCCGCCGCTTCCGGCGCCAAGCCCCGGGCCTGCAATCTGCTGGTTCCCATCGGCGTGCTGATCGCTGTGATGTTCGGTATGCTGCTGTACACCGGCAATGGCAATATTACGAAAGGCGCAGGCACTCAGGCGCTGATCTGGGCTGTGCTTTCCGCTCTGCTGACCATTATGATCATGACCGTTTGCCAGAAGCAGTTTAAGGTTGGCGAAGCCATTGACGAGATGTTCAAGGGTATGAGCCATATGCTGCCCATTGCCTTTGTTCTGCTGTTCGGCTTTACTATGGGCACGATCGTCAAGAACTTGGACACCGGCGCATATCTGAGCAGCCTTTTCCAGAAGCTGCTTTCTCCTGCGCTGTTGCCCGCTCTGACCTTCCTGATCGCCGTGCTGATCTCTTTCGCCACCGGTACTTCTATGGGCACGATGGCCATTATGGCTGTCATTTCCCTGCCGATGGCCTACGATATGGGTGCAAACATTGCTTTGGTTGCCGGTGCTATGTTCGGCGGCTCCATCTTTGGTGACCACTGCTCTCCCATTTCCGACACCACGATCATGACCTGCTCCACCACCGGCTGCGACATCATTGACCACGTCAAGACCCAGGCACCCTACTGTATCAGTCTGGCGGTAATCAGCTTCCTGCTGTACGTAGTCTGCGGCTTTGTAATGTAACCGAATCGCAAAAAATATTCCGGGACGCTTTCGAGTCCCGGAATTTCTTTTTATGCTCTCGCTCTTGTCTTTTTCTTCAGCTTATAAAGCTCCTCTGTTGCCAATCTCGCCTTTGTGACGGAGACGCCCTCTTCAGGGAAACAGAAATAGGATACCTCGTTATCGCCTATGCCGATGACATCGCCGATCTCATAGAAGAAATAATCGGAATACAGGGTGTGGGACGCCACCGGGGACTGGGTGTAGTTCAGCTTGCCATCGTCGCTTGTCAAGCGGAAGCCATCCTGGTCGTGGACCAGCTGTCCGTTGCCCACCATATACAAGCCCTTCAGGTCCACCTGCAGCGCGATCCGGACTTTGGCATCCAACTGATATCTGCCTTCTTCCAGCTCCTCGCGGACACACTGGCGCTGCCAGCGATACCAATCGGGAATGTGGGGGTGTTCCGTTTCGCCGTCTGCACCGTGAAGCTGACCAAATTCGTCCATTTCCCACTGCTTGTTGCAGGCGTGACAAGTTAAATGGATACCTTTTCCTTCCATTTGATTCTCCGTGCCGCAATGGGGGCATTTATAAAGAATGCGATGCAGACCGTCTGCACGGAAAGGCACATCGATAGCAACCTGATTGTCCCGCTGCCAGGCAAAATTATCAAAGGAGAAGGCCTCATCCAGCCGGGCATCCAACTCCGCCACAGACAGCTCTTTCAATTCTTCCGCAGAGGCAATGCACTTAACATGAGCACTGACCTTCACATCCCGCAGCTGCAGCATATTATAAAGAGGATCTCTGTGGAAAGCACCCTGGGTGATAACGGTCACGACGGGAACGCCCAGTTTTTTCATCAGTACGCCCATTTTCCGGGGCAGTGTGGTAGTTGTCCCGTCAAAGGAATAGCCCGCCTCCGGGTACATCAGAACGCTGGTCTTATTTTTCTTCAGCATATACTGCAGATCCCGGATCAGAGTCAGATCTGTGATATATTTATGCGTGGGTGTGCAGCCCAAAAAGCGCATCAACTTACCCAAAACACCTACAATAGCATCGGTAGAGGTAACGATACCGAACCGCTTGGGGTAAAAAATAGCGTAGGCAAGCTTCATATCCGTAAAGCTGGAGTGATTCATCAGAATCAGGCAGGGCTGATCCCCCACCAGTTCCATCCGCTCCGTGGTGTAGGAAAATTTGGTTTTCCAAATCGTGGGCAGGCTGGCAAGGCGCACCACCGTTGCCAACAGGCGGCTGGGTTTCCGGGGATTTTTATGCTTGGGACGGGGAAGGGCTATGACTTCATCGTAAGGCATTGCTTTGGTTGCAATTTTCATAGTCTACTCTCCTGTATTTTTGTCCTGTCCAGTGTATCACAAAATTCGTGCAATTGCAATATATGAATAAATTTTGAACATTTTTCTTTCTTCTGCCGCATATGTTGCTCTGAGGAGGGATGGACATGGCTGATGAGCGTATCCAGCTGCCCCACAAACTGACTCTCAATGAGCGGCGGCAGCTATCTATAAGCGGCGTTTCCGAGGTGGTTAGCTTTGATGAATCGGCGGTGGTATTGCGGACCGGATTGGGAATTCTGACGGTTCACGGTAAGGACCTGCAGCTAAAGACCCTTTCCCTGGAGGGTGGGCAGGTAGCTGTGGACGGAACGGTTTGCGCACTGATCTACGAAGAACCCCGGCAGCACTCCGGCTGGGCGCGGCGGCTGTTTGGATGACGCCGCCAGCACTTGCCGCCCAGCGGCTGCTGATCGCCTGCGCAATGGGCATCGGCTTGGGTATCTATTATGATTTTCTGCGACCTCTGCGACCCCGGCTGACTGCGCTTTCTGACCTTCTTTTCGTTCTTGGTGCCGGCTATGCCTGGATCTATTTAAGCTTTTCGGTGTGTGCAGGTGATATTCGCTTTGGTTATTGGTTTGGTTTGTTTCTGGGCGGTTTTTTGTGGGCAGTAACCCTTGGGCCGCCGGTTCGCCCTATATTCTTCCACTTTTGGAAAATTTTGTGCCGCATTTTGGGTTTTCCTTGGGTTGTTCTGAAAAATATTTTCGAAAAACTGGGTAAAAAACAAAAAAAGCTCTTTGCATCCGGGAAAAAATGGAGTACAATATTATGGAATCCATATCGTGCAAAGGAGGGTCGCAGCTATGGCAAAATTGATTCGTTTTCTGAAGCGAATCCGTTTGGTTTACCAACCCAGTGCGAAACTGACCAAAATCGTCGTTGTCATAACCGCCGCTGTGTGCCTGATCGCACTGCTGACAATGCAGATCCTTCTCGTAAGCACCGAAAAGAAAAACGAGTCTATGCGCCATCGCGCCGCGCAACTGGAAAAAGTGAACGCTCAGCTGGAAAAGTACATCGGCGACCTAGGTTCCATCGACAGCGTAATCCGGATCGCAGAAGATGAGTTGGGTCTTTTGGACCCCACTGCTATTATTTTCCAGCCCAATGGCTGATAATTTATGATATCTTGTTTTGGAGGAAGCAGAACAAACTATGGAGTTAACCGTCGGAACCGTTTTAGAAGGTACAGTCAAATCTATCACCAATTTTGGCGCATTCATCGCCCTACCGGAGAATAAAACCGGTATGGTACATATCTCTGAGGTGGCAAACACCTATGTCAATGATATCCGCCAGCATCTGACAGAAGGTCAGGAAGTAAAAGTTGTGGTAATCAACACCGATAATGGAAAGATCAACCTTTCTATTAAGCGTTTGGAAGCCCGCCAGCCTAGAGAAAACCCGGCAAACCGGGGAAATTTCCGTGGGACAGACCGCCCTTCTCAAGGTCAAAGCCGTCCGGCCGCAAGTGCTCCCACGCCCCCTCCTGCACCCAAAACTGCAGACCAGCTTTTTGAAGAAAAGCTGAAGGCTTTTATGTCCGAGTCTGACAGTAAGATATCCTCCCTCCGTGCCGACCACCGTACAAAGAGCCGCAGAAGATGATTTTGTTAGGCTGCTGCTTCCCGCGGCAGCCTTTTCTGCGTGAATAATAAGAACGGCAAATCCGTATCAGAGGTGTAATATTATGTCAACTGTTGTAATCACCGGAGGCTCCCGGGGTATTGGTGCGGCCGCCGTCCGGCGTTTTGCCGCCAATGGCTGCAAAGTATATTTTCTTTACGAAAAGGACCACGTGTCCGCCCAAGCCGTTGCAAAACAAACCGGTGCCATTGCCATTTGCTGCGATGTTACTGATGGGCAGGCTGTCCGGGCCGCTTTTGAACAGATTGGTGATGTGGATGTGTTGGTCTGCAACGCCGGCATCTGTCATTACGGCTTGATGAGCAGCGTGGACGAGCCCACCTGGGATCGGATCTTTGCCGTGAATGTAAAGGGCGTTTACCACTGTGTCAACGCAGCGATGCCGGCGTTTCTCAAAAAACAGGCCGGCTGCATCATCACCGTCAGTTCTATGTGGGGGCAGGTTGGCGCATCCTGTGAGGCGGCATACTCTGCGTCCAAAGGCGCTGTCATTGCCCTGACTAAGGCGCTGGCAAAGGAACTTGGACCCAGTGGCATCCGTGTCAATTGCGTGGCGCCCGGCGTGATCTTAACGGATATGTGCGCCAATGTGGATCCCGAAACTCTGGAACAAATGGCACAGGAAGCTCCCATTGGCCGCAATGGCACTGCCGATGATGTTGCCGATGCCTTCCTTTACCTTGCGGAAGCATCTTTTGTTACCGGTGAAATTCTTGCCGTCAACGGCGGCTACTGTATATAAAGGAGAGAGATTATGAAAATTTCCATTGCGTGCGACCATGGCGCAGTTGCGCTGAAAAATGCTGTCAAAGAGCATCTGCTGCAGAAGGGTTATGAAGTTATGGACTTCGGTACCCATACTCTTGATTCCTGCGACTATCCCGATCTGGTCGGTCCGGCTGCTCAGGCAGTGGCCAGTGGCAAATGTGAGCGGGGCATCGTAATGTGCTCCACCGGCATTGGCGTTTCTGTTGCCGCCAACAAGGTCAAAGGCATCCGCTGCGCTTTACTGTCCGATCTGCTCAGCGCCCGTCTGACCCGGGAGCACAACGACACCAATATGATGGCGATGGGAGCCTTCATCGTAGGCGAAAAGCTGGCGCTGGAAATTGTGGACACTTGGCTCACAACAGAATTTTCTTACGGCGAGCGCCACGTCCGGCGGTTGCAGAAGCTGGCTGCAATGGAAAAATAATCGGAACGCAAAAAACGGAGCGGGTTACCGCTCCGTTTTTTATGCTTGCAAGGCTGGATTATTCTTCTGCAGCTGTCTCCTCTTCCTGATTCTCTTCTGCAGGCGTCTCTTCTTCCTGACTCTCTTCTTCTGCGGCTTCTTTGGGTTTTTCCTCTGCTTCTTCCAAGGCAGCCGCGGCCACCTGATTGACATACAGCTTTTCAGGGCTGTGATGCATCCAAGCCAGCACCACCAAAACTACCGCCACAATGATCACACTGCCGGCAGCCAGCGCCTGGCTGACCCGGATCTGGCCCCAATAGAGGCTGTCCGTCCGCAGTCCTTCAATAAAGGTTCTGCCCAGTCCGTACCATACCACATAACCCAATGCGATCTGCCCGTCATACTGCCGGCGCTTAGACATAAAGTGCAGCAGCACAAAGCCTGCCATATTCCAAAGCGATTCATACAGGAAGGTAGGATGATAATATGTCATCACTGAGGAAGTGGTGCCATCCTCGGTCAGGTACAGGCCCATCCGCAAAAAATTCTCAGTTTCATAGCCAAAGGCCTCCCGATTAAAGAAATTGCCCCAGCGACCGATAAACTGACCGATCAAAAAGCCCAGCGCCACCAGATCCAGCACTGCAGTCAGCTTGATATCCTTATACCAGCAGTACACCACCGTGGCTAAAATTGCGCCGATAACACTGCCGTAAATAGCGATGCCGCCTTCCCAAATGTAAAGAACGCTGATGGGATCTTCCGCATAACCGCCGGCTTTCCAGTTAAACACACAGTAGTAAAGCCGGGCGAAAATAATTGCCACCGGCGCCACGCAAAGAACACCGTCGGTAATATCGTCCGCCTTGATACCAAACTGGTCGCTGCGCTTCCAGGCGTAGACCACCGCCAGAATCAGACCCAGCGCGATGATCAGGCCGTAGAAATTAAAGGACAACGGGCCGATGGTGAAACCCACCGGTGGATCCAACTCCAGTCCCAATCCCGGGAAGGTAATGGGAGAAATACCCTTAATCCATTCCATATTTTGTTACCTCCTAAGTTATGGTGTGATCACGGACAGGCTGCACCGTTGATCTGTTACCACCCGGCGCAGAAAGTCCATTATTTCTTCCGCCTGCACATCGGCATAAACCGACGGAAAACGGAAATAATCAAAATCTGAAAAATGATAGGCGCAAAGACGGAAGCAGGTGCTGTCAAAGCTATCCAGATCCCGGATTCGTCTGCCCATTGCGCTGCGCTTGAGTCGCGAAAAATCCGTTTCCTGCAGGCCTTGGTCTCCGATCCGTTTGGCTTCTGCCAAAATTGCGTCCCGCACTGCCGCCGGGTCCTCGCTGTCGCCGCCGATGGTGAGCATTCCGCAGCCGTCCACAGACTCAAAGCCGCCGCCAAAAGACGAATCGATGAGTCCTTCTTCATAAAGCCGCAAATACAGTTCCGAAGATTCGCCGAACAGTACCTCCGCAGCCAAATCGCCGATGATCTCCTGGTGGATAGATGCCTCCCCAGTGGGCAGCGGCTCGCACTTAAAGCCCAACTGGAACATAGGCATCGCCACAGCCATTTGACTCCTTGCTTCGCCGCAATGTTCCATTTTTTCCTGCCAGGGTCGCAGTTTTTGTCCCACAGGACGATTTTCATCCCCCAGCACCTGCCGGGCAATCGTACAAACCGACTCCGGCTCCACGTCACCCACTACGCACAGGATCATATTCCCCGGCGTATAAAACGCCCGATGGCACAGGTGCAGGATTTCCGGTGTGATTTTGCGAATAGATTCGGAGCTGCCGAGGATCGGCACGCGGATAGGATGGGTTTCGTACATTTGCTCCATCAGCCGTTCAAAAACGCAGCTGTCCGGCGTATCGGCGTTCATACCGATCTCCTGATCGATGATTCCCATCTCCCGTTCCACACTTTCCGCCGGGAAATAGGGCGTGGACACAAATTCCAGCAGCAGCCGCAGGTTTTCCTGAAAATGTTCTGTACAAGAGAAGTAATAGGCGGTCATATCAAAGCTGGTGAAGGCATTGACAACCGCACCTTGTGCGGCAAATTCTGCCGTCACATCCCTGCCGGGCAATTCGAACATTTTATGCTCCAGAAAATGGGCAACGCCGGCGGGCATATGATACTTCTTTCCTTCCAGGGTAAAGTCCCGATGGATGGAACCAAAATCCGTAACGAAATACGCCAGTTTTCGCTGGAAGCCCTTCCGGGGTACTACCGCCACCGTTAACCCGTTGGGCAGTGTCTGCCGAAACAAGGCTTCTCCTAATTGGGGATACTGCCGCATCATTGGCCCACCCCCTTCAAAAAATAAGAGGAGTGCAGCGTTACTGTCTTCGCCGCTGCAGCCACCTGCTCCACCGTTACCGCTTCCACCGCATCCATATGCTCCTGAGGCAGCAGAGAGATACCGCTGATGGCGGCAGGGCCATAATAATTTTCAATTGCGCCGGGAGAATCGTGAACACCCCGCAGGCCGGAAAGCAGTTCCTCTTTCGCGCAACACAGCTCCTCTTGCGTGATCTTACCTTGCTTGCAGGTTTCCAGCTGCGCAAGAATCTCCTGCCGGACCAAGGGTTCTTTCTCCGAATCAATACCTGCGGAAACCAGAATGATTCCCTTCGTGCCGTAATATCCGGAACCGACAGAATAGCAAAGAGACAGCTTTTCCCGTACATTCTGGAACAGTTTGGAGGTCATCCCGCCGCCAAAAACGGCATTGAGGACCTGCATCGCCGCAAAATTCTCACTGCGGTTGGTGATGGGGGTTATGAACCCTATGCAGAGTTTACCTTGGGACACATCCATTTCTTCCGTCAAGTGAGCACCGCCGCCATCACAAAAGGGTGTTTGGGCGGGAAGGCTTTGATCATTTCTTTCGATGCCGTCCAGCAGCGGCATTAGGACGCAAGCTACCTGCCGCGCAGCGGCGCTGCCAACATAGAATATCTCTATTGCGCTTTCAGAAAGGATCTTCCGGTAGTGGCAGTAAAGATCGGCAGCAGTAATTGCCGCCACTTGCTGAGTTTCTCCCAGCCGGGGAATGCCGTAAGGATCTGCCTTGCACATAGTCCGCAGCAGTTTGCCCATAGCGTAGGCCCGCTTGTCGTTCAGTTCCGATTCAATGGTTAGGATTAGGTTGCGCTTTTCGCTTTCCACAAAGGCTTCCGAAAAAACGCCATTTTCCGTAACCGGATCCAAAAGCAGCTGCCGCAACAGTGCCACCATCGGCTCCAGTACCGCATCGCCGGGCAGCGCGAATCGATCCTCTATAAAGCCGCAATACAGCCCTGTTGTTTGATAATCTCCCACGCGGCGGACCACAGTATTGACCGACGCGCCATACAGCTCATCCAACCGGGCTGTGATGGCTCGCATATCCGGATATTGGGTTGAGCCCCGCAGAAGCACCGCCGGCAGCAACGCATTCATCGCTACCTCCGACTCCTGCATTGGCCGCACCAGCTGCAGGCTCAGCCGACCCTGCTTAAAGCGACTATCCCGGTAGCAGCGCAGCATAACGCCCGGCTTCAGTTGCAAAACTTCCAGCATTCGTTTCTCCTTGTGAAACAGAAAATGATTTTTTGTTATTATATACCACTTTCCTGAAAATAGGAAGAGGGTAGAAGAAATTTAACATCTTTACCGGTTGCGATTTTGCCATAAATGCAGTACAATATTGAAAACCACACAAAAGGAGGCATCCGCCAATGGCTTGGTTGGAGATCACCGTCAACACCGAAAGTGCCAATGTAGAAAATACTGCCGCAGTCTTGACCGCCGGCGGATTTTCTGACTTGGTGCTGGAGGATCAGCAGGAATTTGAATCCTTCTTAGAGCAAAACAAGGCCTATTGGGACTACATCGATGAAAAGCTGCAGCAGCAGCTGCAGGGACTTTCCCGTATCAAGCTGTATTTGGAAGATACCGATAAACAAGGCATTGCCCGATTGGAAGCGATCCTGGCAAAACTGGGACTTACGATGCAAGTAGCCACCCTGGCAGATACCAACTGGGAGGAAAACTGGAAGGATAACTACCCCCCGGTGAACGTAGGAAAGCGGCTCGTCGTGCTCCCTTGCTGGCTGGCAGATGCCTGCGAAGACGGAAAGTTACCGGTGATCCTAAACCCGGGTCTGACCTTTGGCACCGGTGCCCACCCCTCCACGCAGATGGTTATGGAGGCTATGGAAGAACAGATCCGTCCCGGCAGCATCTGTCTGGATCTGGGCAGCGGCAGCGGCATTCTCTCCATTGCCGCCCTGCGTCTGGGCGCAAAAAGCGCCACCGGCGTGGATATTGATCCGAAAGCTGAGGATATCGCCCGGGAAAATGCCGCCTATAACGGCTTTTCCGCTCCGGAATTTACCGCACTGACCGGCAATGTGACCACAGACCGTCCGCTGATGGATCGACTGTCCACCGGACGTTATGATACTGTTCTTGTCAACATCGTCGCTGATGTCATCATCGGACTTGCTCCTGTCCTTCCCACATTTTTGCAGGAGCACACAGATTTGATCTGCTCCGGCATTCTCTTTGACCGTCTGGGAGAAGTCACCGCCGCTTTGGAGCAAGCCGGCATCCGCGTAACCTCTGTCCGCGCCAAGGATGACTGGCGCTGCATAACTGCCAAAAGGAGTAACCGTTTATGATCCCCTACCGCTTCCGTCACAGCTTCCGCAAATGCGTCACCGTTCTGCTATGGACGGCGGTGATCTGCGTTGCGTTTCTTCTGTGCTGGCTGCTGTGGCTGAACCGATATGTGATCTATACCCGGAATGGGGCAAGGCTGGACTTCAGTCAAGCCGGTCCCAATTCCAACGGGGAAGTTGCCGTCGCCCCCACAGAGGATACGCTTGTGAATATCTACTTTGACGACGGCACCCAGACACCTCAGGAAGATCCTGCAGAACTGCAGCAGCTTTCCGGCATCTATGTCACCGCCGATATGCTGACCGCCAAAAATTTTGATGCCACCGCCGCCGCGCTGAAGGCGCTTGATACCGGCAGTACCATTATGCTGGATGTCAAGAGTATCCACGGCAGATTCTACTATTCCACAGATCTGGGCCCCGCCAGTGATGGGATCCCCGTCCAGGAATTTTCTCAACTGATCGCCCAGCTATCCCGATCCGGCCATTATCTGATCGCCCGGCTGCCCGCATTACGGGATTACTATTATGCTCTGGACCATGTCAGTAACGGCATCTACCTTGCCAGCAAGCGGGGCCTGTGGCTGGATTCGGACCGGACATATTGGCTGAATCCCGCCAAGGAAGATGTTCTCACCTATCTGCGGGATATTGTTACAGAGCTGCGTGTGATGGGTTTTTCAGAGGTAGTGCTGGATGCCTTCACCATACCGGATACCAAGGAAGTCTTCTATGACGGCGATCGAACCGAAGCCATTCAAAAAGCCGCTGAGGCCCTGACAAAGCTCTCCACAGACACCTTTGCCGTATCCTTTATGGTCAGCGATCCCACATTCTCTCTGCCGGCAGGTCGCACCAGATTGTACTTCGCCGAGGTTCCCGCCGCCAGTGCCGCTGCTACCGTGGCTGCTACCGGCATCGCAGACGCGGATACGCGGATCGTGTTCCTCACGGATCTGATGGACACCCGCTTCGACCCTTACGGTGTTCTGCGCCCGCTGAGATTGGATTCATAACTGAGAAAAACCGCCGATGCAAACGTTTGCATCGGCGGTATGCTTATTCCTTTGCGGCAAAAAAGTCTTCGATCTCCCGGCGGGTGGCTTGCAGACTGCCTTGCTGGCAGTCCGGTCTGCCGCCGCCCCGACCCCGAAGTGTATCAGTCAGCGTTTTACCCAGCGCCCGCAGATCCCGGCTGCGGCTGATCATACAGAAGCTGTAACCTGCTCCGTCAGCACCGGAAAATACCGCGGCAAAGCTGCTGCAGCAGTCCGCAATGCTGTCTGCCAATTCCCGGACCTCCCCGGCAGTCAGTCCCGGTTCAAAATGCACCGCCTTGTCTGTGCCGTCGTATCCCGCCGCGATATGGCCGCGCAGCTGCTTTTTCAGCCCCGCGATCTCATATTTTTGGGCGGATAACTGCTGATTTACCTTTCGCGCCGCATCATAGGTTTCCAACATTTGGGCGGAGAACGCCTGAGAAACCTGCCGATTCTGTTCAAAAACAGCAGTCAACAGCGTCATTGCCTTCCGACCGCAGGCAATTTCCAGGCGGACGCCTTCGTGAAATTTCACGCAGGAGAAAATCTTCATCAGTCCCACTTCCGCTGTAGACTTAACATGCAGCCCGCAGCAGGCACAGCTATCGTACCCCGGTACCCGGACGATCCGCACTGGCCAGGGCAATGCCCGTTTGGTGCGGTAAAACACATTGGGAAGCGCCTCAGCAGACGGAACCAGGGTCTCAACCGGCAGATTTTTCCAAATTGCCTCATTGACCTCCCGCTCCAGTTCCGGCAAAGCAGACGGAGGGATCGGGCCGTCAAAATCTACTGTCACCATCTGTTCGCCCATATGAAATCCCATATTGTGCCAACCAAACCGCTTATGCACCAGGCCACAGAGGATGTGCTCACCAGTATGCTGCTGCATTCTGTCAAAGCGGCGGTCAAAATCGATGATGCCCGCCACGGCGGTGCCCACATCCAGTGCTTTGTCGCACAGGTGAATTACTTCCCCGTTCCGCTCCTGCACATCCAGTACCCGTGCGCAGCCAAGCTTACCGGTATCCGCAGCCTGACCGCCACCTTCGGGATAAAACGCGGTGGCGTCCAGCATCACTGCCCAACGCTCCCCTTCCGGGCAGCAAGCGGTAACGGCTGCCGTAAATTCCCTGCAGTGGGAATCTTCATAATATAGCTTTCGTGTCTCCATAACGCTGCCTCCCAGCTTATTTGTTTTATTATAGCACAGCCCGGCCCAAATGCAAAGATTGGAATTTTTTTCATTTCCTGTAAATTACCTCTAGCCACCGGGCATTTTATCGTGTAGAATAAAGATAGACCGTTTTCAGGGAGGGATGATATGCCTTTTACATACGCACACTACCGTTTTGGCACCAATCTGCTGCCTGCTATGCCCGGTGACGTTGCCCGTACCATCCAGCGTTTTCGCGGAATGTTTGATGTGGGGCTGCACGGACCGGATATTTTCAGTTTTTATACACCCCTGCTTCACAGCAGCGCCCGATACCTTTGCATCAAATATCACGAACAGACCGGTCAGGAATTCTTTCCCCGGGTCTGCCGATGTGTCCGGCTGGAAAAGTCGGAAGCCTCCACCGCATATCTATACGGTTTGCTGTGTCACTACTGCCTGGACTCTGTGATGCATCCGTATCTTGCCGAAAAATCCAAAGAACTGGGTATCCCACAACTGGAGATCGAGGTGGAGTTTGACCGTTACTTACTGGAAAAAGACGGCAAAACACCGCCCTGTGCGCAGGACTTAAGCCCCCATCTGCGGCTGACCCCCGGCGAAAGCGAGACGGTTTCAAAATTGTATCCGCCTGCCACCGCCCGAAATGTGCAAGACGCCGTGAAGCAAATGGCACGGCTGACTAAGCTGTTGGCAATGCCGGAAGGAACCAGACGGACGGTTTTGAAAAAAAGCGTAGGTTTGATCAGCAAGGAACTGACGGGCATCGTGATGACCTCCGGACCCAACCCCCGCTGCGCCGACTTGAATGAAGCCCTTTGGGAAAAATATGTGCAGGCAATGACGCAGTTTCATAAAATGCTGCCCCAGCTGCAAGCCCACCTGACCTACAGCGCTCCCTTTGAAAAAGAATTTGAACCCACCTTCGGATAACAAAAAGCACCGTCATCAGACGGTGCTTTTTTCAGAATCGATAGCCAGCGCTGAGAAGACGGTTCAGCGCCGTATTGGCCTGCTCGTCAGAAAACAGGGAAGTAAACCGTTTATCCACAGCAAGCGCTTCCAGGCTCAGCTCCAGATGGCCTTTGTCCGCTAAAACACCAAAGCCGTCGCTTTCCCGGTGCGAACTGAGGCATCGATGGGCTGTTTTCAGCGCATCTGCATCCGCCACAGGGCGCATCCGCACCCCCATTTTGGCCGCTTTTTCCCGGTTTGCTGCCCAGACAGCAATGAACTTTTCTTCCATCTTACTTCTCCAGGATCACTGGGCCATTGTTGGCAGAAAGCGTAGCGCCGATATAGGCAGCGGCATCCTCCGGTGTCAGCTTCACCTGCTCACCGGTTACCATATTCTTCACAGAGCACATACCGTCGGCGATCTCATCCTCGCCCAACAGCACCGCAAAGGGAACGCCCAACTTGTTGGCATAAGCCATTTTCTGCTTGAACTTTTTTTGTTCGCCGTAAAGCTGCACCCGCAAGCCCGCAAGTCTCAGCGTTTCAGCCAATGCAATGGCAGGGGCAGCAGACTCAGTCATCGGCAGCACCAGCGCATCCGCCGGAGCAGAAGGCAATTCGGGATTCAAAAGTCCCTGCTCGTCCAACACATAGAACAACCGGGTCAAACCGATAGAAATTCCCACGCCGGGCAGTTGCTTTTCGATATAGTAGCCCGCCAAATTATCATACCGGCCACCGGAGCAGACAGAGCCGATCTCCGGATGATCCAACAATGTGGTTTCATACACCGTGCCGGTGTAGTAATCCAAGCCTCTTGCAATCGTCAGATCCACAGCAAAATTTGCTTCCGGAACACCAAAGGCGCCCAGATTTTCGCAAACAGCCTTCAGTTCCCCAAGGCCCAGGTCAAAGATTTCATTTCTGCCGGCATAACTCCCCAGTGCGCAGAGTACCTCGCTGTTGGTGCCCCGGATAGCGATAAACCGCAGAATTTCTTCTGCCTGGGCATCGGTGATGCCGCATTCCGCTACCAGCAGACCCCGCACTTTCTCGGTGCCGATCTTATCCAGCTTGTCCACTGTGCGCATAATATCGCCGGACTTTTCAGAAAGGCCCAGCATTGCGTAAAAACCGTTTAGGATTTTTCGGTTATTGACCCGGATCTGGAACCGGTTCAGGCCAAAACCCTTGAACACCTTGTAAATGATGGCAGGGATCTCTGCCTCATTGAGAATATCCAGCTTGCCATCGCCAATGATGTCAATATCTGCCTGATAGAATTCCCGAAACCGACCCCGCTGGGCACGCTCACCCCGGTAGACCTTGCTGATCTGAAACCGGCGGAACGGGAACACCAAATCGTTGCAGTGCAGTGCCACATATTTTGCCAGCGGCACTGTCAGATCAAACCGCAGGGCGAGATCACTGTCCCCCTTTTGGAAACGGTATATCTGTTTTTCCGTTTCACCGCCACCCTTGGCCAAAAGGATCTGTGCGTCCTCAATGGCAGGGGTGTCCAACGGTGCAAAGCCATAGGATGCGTAGGTGGTGCGCAGGATCTGCACCATCCGCTCAAACTGGATCTGCTTTCCGGGCAGCAGTTCCATAAAACCGGACAAAGTCCGGGGACGAATAATATCCATACTCAATTTTCCTTTCGCAAACAAAAAGCCGCCCCGCCATTGTGGCCGGGCGGCATTGGTTATCAGTATCTGATCTTACTGTGCAGCATCTCACGCCAATCCAGATCACCCCGCTGCAGGCCCATAATGCACACCTCTGCGCTGGCGAGGTTGGTGGCAATGGGGACATTATGCTTATCGCAATGGCGGATGGTTTCGATCATTTGGGCGTTATCGTAGCTGTCTGTGGTGTTTGGATCGGTGAACAGCAACACAAGATCGATCTCGTTATAGGCAATGCGGGCGTTGATCTGCTGATGACCGCCCTGCTTATGGGAGAGCAACAAGGTGATAGGGAGACCGGTATTGTCCGCGATCAGTCGACCGGTGGTAGCGGTTGCGTACAAATTATGGCGCACAAGCACACTTTTGTATGCAGTGCAGAACTGGACCATCAATTCCTTTTTCTTGTCATGAGCCAAAAAAGCAATATTCACGCGGGATCACTCCTTTATTCTTGTTTACTATATACGGATCGGAACACGTAATCCCTGAATCCGTTTTGCAATCCGTTTACACGCCGCTGCCGCACCCTTCTTGGTATACCGCAGCAGTGGCTTCTCAAATGCCGCCGCCAGGGTGACATTGCCATCCTCCGGAACGATGCCCTGCAGCGGCAAGCCTGCCGCGTCCATTACATCGTCAACGGTGATGTTCATAACCTGAAACCGCTCCAGGCTGACGCGGTTTACAATAAGCCGCACATCCGATTTTCCCATTTTTTCCAAAAGCTGACCGGCACGGGCAGCGTCCCGTACGGCTGCGGGCTCCGGATTGGTCACCAACAGCACCCGATCGGCATAGGCCGCGCAAAGCCGGAAGCCAAGATCCACGCCTGCCGGTGCATCCAAAAACACATAATCGAACTGTTCCCGGGCATTGCGGAGCATCGCCGCAAAGACCACAAAATCAATATCCTCTGCCCGGCAGTTCACCGGCGCTGTCAAAAAAGCCAGTTTTTCGAACACAGGGTGGGGCATTGCCTGAGAAAGCCCGTATTCCTCCCGGCACACTTCCAAAAAAGAAATAGGACCGCTGTGAGCAATACCCAAGGCGATGTCTAAATTCCGCAGGCCGATGTCACAGTCGATGCAAAGTACGCGCTTGTCCAGCTCTGCCAAAGCAGTTGCGACACCTGCGCAGACAGATGTTTTGCCGGTTCCGCCCTTGCCGGAAAGAACTGCAATCAATTCACCCACAGCAACACCGCCTCTCAAAACATACTTCGGGTCTATTATACAGGGATATCGCACAAAAAGCAATAGGAAAAACAGCGATTTTTCAAGTCTTTTCATCAGAATAACCAAAATGGCAGAGAAGAAACGGATCGATTTTTCCGGGTCATTTCGGTTCGCGTTTCCTTAATGCTCTGCACAACAGGCAAAAACTTGCAACTCTTCACAAATTATTTACGGATTTTTCCAAATTCCCTCTTGCTTTTTTTTGCAGGTATGATATTATGTATTAGCACTCGGGTCTTAAGAGTGCTAAACAGAGAAAGAAAAGCAGCGGTTTTTGCCCTGCAGTCTAAATATTATGTATGGAGGATACGATTATGAAACTGAAGCCTATGGCAGACAACGTTCTGCTGAAGCAGCACGAAGCCGCCGAAACCACCGTTTCCGGCATCATTCTGGCAACTGCCAACAAAGAAAAGCCCGCCATCTATGAAGTGGTCTCCGCCGGCCCCGGTACCAAGGATGTCAAAATGGAAGTTAAGGCAGGCGACAAGGTGGTCGTCAGCAAATTTTCCGGCAACGAAATCAAGCTGGATGGCGTTGACTACAAATTCGTGAAGCAGGATGATATCCTGGCTATCGTAACTGACTGATCGGGAGGAACGAAATTATGGCAAAAATGATTCTTTTTGGGGAAGATGCCCGCAAGAAGCTCCAGTCCGGCATTGACCAGCTGGCTGACACTGTGAAAGTTACTCTGGGCCCCAAGGGCAGAAATGTGGTTTTGGGCAAGAAGTACGGCGCTCCGCTGATCACCAATGACGGCGTGACCATCGCCAAGG
>CAYVSU010000022.1:0-19078 GCA_964454215.1 uncultured Oscillospiraceae bacterium
GAAAGTCGGGGCTTTTTTGCGCCTGAAACAGTCTACCTGACTGTTCCGGACGGCCAGACGATGGATTGCCGGCACACTATTTTCTACTGACGCCTTCCTCTTGTTATATCTGATTACCCAGTTGTCAATGTGCTTATATTCCAGACCAAGCGCTTCTGCAATTAATGTTTGGCTCATTCCTTCTTTTCACATGATTATGATCTGCGGTTCTATCTCCTCAAAATGCGTATATCTTCTCATGCTCATAACAATACCCCCTGTGTAGTTGTTATCCTACACAGGGGGCCTTTTGTCTATTGTCCGTTTCTACAGGGGCAGTTCACAGTGGCCCTGTTTTTGCTTTAACTAAGCATATTGCCATCCGTGTCGTACCATTCTTCGCGGATAATGTTATAATTGATATCGTAAGCTCTGATAATATGCACATTTCCGTTTTCATAGTAGGAAGTCGTGATCATATATTCACCGGTTTTGTTTCCGGTATACTCGTGGATGTAGTCCAGGACATTATTCTTGTCATAATGCACTTCCCGGTCCTTGCCGTGGGTTTCTATCCGTTCGTAGATGGTTTTTCCGATATATGTTCCATTTTTGTTATGAAAATGCATAATGGTTGGGTTTTCATCGTCGTCGTAAAACGTGATCTCATAGCTCTTGTCGGAATGGACCCACTCGCTTTGGATACACTTTCCGTCCTTAAACAAGATAGTATACTTACCACCATCGGAAAAATACTGGGTCTCACTGATGCGAAGATACTTCTCATAGTCTTCGAATAGGGTTTCCCGGGTCATATTTCCGGTTTCCTCGTCAAACAGATATTGAACCGTAATTTTTCCGTTGGTGTAGCCGTCATGCTGGACTAGAATGTCGTTTCCGTTATAGAATTTGGACCATTTTAGATTACCGCTCATATCGTAACTGTGCTCGTCCCAGTATAGCACTTTACCGGTTTCATAGTCGTAGCTGATGGTCTTATAGGGCTTTTCAGGACCATGGAGAGGACCGTACTCGGAGCGCCACTTGAAATAGCCGCCGTTGAGTTTGTCATAACCGGAGGAGTTGGTAGCAACTGCGTAGCGCAGAACAACGCCTTCGCTTTCTGTAACGGTTTCGTACTCGTATTCATCCCTGCGAAGCAGGAACATATCCGATGTGCGCAGGCAGTCCTCTTTCAGAATATATCCATCTGCATCGTACCAGGATACATCGATTGTATAGGAATTTCCGTATTCGCAGACAGTTCCGCTGCTGTCAGAGTAATCGCTGATGGCATAAGTGCCGTCGGCGAAGAAAGTCTTGTGTCCCCAAATGCCGGGGAGAGTTTGATAGGGGATCGCCATAGCGCCATCGTCCAGATAGTAGATCTTATAGGATTCGATCTGGGTTCCGTCCGGCAGAGTGACAATTTCGGATATTTCCATAGGCAGGTAGAAAGAACCGTCATCAAGATCCCACAACTGACCGCCGTAGTAGAACAGGTGATCAACATTGTAGTATTCGTTCATGGTTTCATCCGGATTTTTCATATCCGCGGTGGATTCGTCGCCGAAATAGTAAGCGTGATTTTCGGTGATGTGGAATAATTTGCCGTTTGGGTCGCCGGCTGGACTGACACCTTGCCACCAGCGGATCTGCGACCAGACAGAATATTGGTCCGGATTGGATTCAATGGTTTTACCGTTGAGCTCCAGTTCAGCATAGTCAAAGAATATGTAACTCCAGGATTCTCCCCAGCTGTCTTCCGTAATGCTCAGGCAGCCTTCTTGGAATGTTGCGGAAAGGGTAACGCATTCGTTGGCATTTTCCGGGAGATAGAGGTATCGGACATTCTCGTTGACAATTACATTCAAGCTAAGACCATCCTCATAGGAAGCAGGTGCCATATATCCGGTGACTTCATAGCAGTCGGAGATGTCCAGAACCTTCAATTGCCGGTAGAAGCTTTGCTGCAGATCGCAAAGATGTATGGATTGCATTCCCGGCAGATAGAGTTCCTTGATATCGTAGCAGTGAGTAAGACCGTAGAGCGCATCGGTGTTTTGCACGCCTTCCCAGTGGACGATTTCCAGACCCGCACTGTTTGTAAATCCGTTAACAACTGTCACGGTTTTGGGAATAAAAATTTCCCGGACAATATCGTGGGTGTTCATCTGCAGTTGGGTTACGGTTCTACCATCCAGGATTTCCGGAATGTGAACTACGGAATCGGAGCCGTTGTAATCAATGATGCAAATGCCGTTGCCTACATCAAAGTAAGTAAAATCTCCGGATATGACTTCGCTGCTTGAACCGTTTCCGCCATTGTCACTCTTGTCTTTGCCACAGGCGGCCAAGACTGCGAGTAATGCTATCAAAAGGAATGCTATTGAAATCTGCTTTAAAATACGAGAATTCATAAAAACACCTCCACTTTTCAATATTAACACATATGTAATATAAAAGCAAGGGTAGGCACCCGCCGCACTTGCAAAACAGAAGTAAGTTTGATAAAATAACACAGGTGATGCATATGGATATTCTTTATATGGACGATGATATTATAGTTTGCGTTAAACCGCCAAGAGTGCTTTCCACAGACGAGCACGGCGGGCTTCCGGATCTGATCCGGGAAGCGTTAAGTGACCCAAAAGCAGATATTCGCACTGTGCACAGGTTGGACCGGGTGGTTAGCGGCCTGATGGTTCTGGCGAGAAATGCTCAGGCGGCATCTGAGCTTTCCCGTCAGATTCGTGAGAATGTATTCAAAAAAGAATACTTGGCAGTTGTTCACGGGAAGACCGATGAAAAGGGTATACTTACGGACCTGTTGTATCGGGATAAGGCGCGTAAAATGACGATGGTCGTCAGCAAGCCCGGGAAGAGCATACAAGAGGCGATACTGCATTATCGGACAGTTGACCGGTCGGAGGAAATGAGCTGCGTACGGGTCTGCCTGGTCACAGGAAGGACACATCAGATCCGCGTTCAGTTTGCCAGCCGCGGTTTGCCGCTGATTGGGGAGCGGAAGTATGCTGAACTCAATGATGAATGCGAGATTGCGCTGTGGTCCTGCTTCTTGGGATTCCGGCATCCGAGAACGGGGGAGTGGAGGGTTTTTTATCAAGCGCCGCCGTCTGCATACCCGTGGAACAAGTTTGAAATGGACTGAGGTGCGCCATGGAGTATTACAAGTATTTTCAAAATAAGCAGTGTGAGCATTATCCTTGCCACGCGGGGGCAGACCCTGAACAATTCAGTTGCTTATTCTGTTATTGTCCGCTGTATGCCTTGGGCGAAAATTGCGGCGGCAGCTTTACTTATACGCAGAGTGGTGTTAAGGACTGCTCAAACTGCCTAAAGCCCCATCGGCCGGAAAACTATGATAGGATTATGGAGAAGATGCCGCTTGTGATGGAGCTTGCCAAGAAGCGGCAGGAAAATGCTTGATTTTTTGCCAACCTGCTGATATAATAGCAAGGCTGTCACGGAGATGTACCCAAGTGGCTGAAGGGTGCGGATTCGAAATCCGCTAGGCGCCGCAAGGCGTGCGGGGGTTCAAATCCCTCCATCTCCGCCAAACAAAAAATGCCGCCATAAAGCGGCATTTTTTGTTTGGCGGAGGAGAACAGGGATTTGAACGATCAAAATGCAACGCGGGTGAGCGTTGCCGGCGACGGCTCGACGGCGCCGAACAATAATTTTTGCCGCAGGCAAAAATGCAAATCAAATCCCTCCATCTTATGTTGCTATAAAGCGGCATTTTTTTGTTGGTTCTACTCATTCTATTGACATAAAACCCAAAAAACACCCGAAGTCAGCAGACTTCGGGTGTAACTGTTATTCAGTTTCCTTGTTGTCCAATTGCTGGATCATAGGGGATTGGGTGTAGTAGGTTCTGGCGTAACCAAAAAATGCAACAATCATTGCTGTGCAATCAATTGCAGTGAGAGCGTAAACAATACCGATGTCCAGATTGGGAATCAGAACCAGAATGATCAGGCTGAGAAAGAGGATTGTGGTGCAGATTTTTCCGGAGATCAGCGCGCCGGTAAGCATTTTACCCTTCCGCAGGGTAAGGAATCCGGCGACGAGCTGGAAGCCCTCCTTACATACAAACAGCCCCACAAGTACCCACAAAATTGGGTATTTGACTGCCACGCAGATAGTCAGCGCAAACTGGGTTGCCTTGTCGGCCAGCGGATCCAGGATCTTACCAACAGTTGTGATCATATTAAAGCGCCGGGCAATTTTTCCGTCGATTGCGTCTGTCAGGCACGAAACGGCAAGAACCGCTGCGGCGACAAAATAATCCGTCAGTTCTTTTGCCCGCAGATAGAGCGTCATATATACCGGAATCAACCCCAGCCGAAACAGACTGAGCAGATTCGGAATAGACAGTATCTCCTTTTTCCAGTTTTTAATCAGCACGATTTTTCCTCCGATGGTACGCCAGTGATACACATAATACTCTATTATAACGCATTTTTTTAAGGAATCAAGATAAATCTACTCTGAATCCTTATTTTTTCTCAAATTATCGAAAATTTCTGGATGTCTGCCTGTCTAATGTCAGCCTCGCGGCAAGAGGATACTGCAATGCTAATCTGTGCCAGGTTATGCGATCCAGTTCTCCGGTCACCGGTAACGCCTGTAAGGATTGGAAGGACTCCAGTGATTGTGATGTCGCAAGATCCAGAACTCCGGTCATAGATGGCGGTGTGACTGAGCCATATAGCTGCGACATTACCATCAGCATTCCTTGTGTCAGATAAAGATTGGGATGGGATTCGCCTCTGCGGATCACCTCATTGGGACCAAAACTGACAGCGATGGGCGCAGCTTCTCCTACGTTGATCAGAGCAATTTCATATGCAGCGTAAATGGCATCCCAGGTACTCTGATCGGTTGTACCGGTTATGGGAAGACCGTATCGCCGCTGGAACGCAGAAACCGCGGTCATTGTCTGCCGTCCATAGATTCCGTCGGGGATGACACTGGGTAATAATTCATCGTTTTCACCAATAACACGCAACATCGTTTGCAGACTTCTGACTGGCTGTGCAATAAAAGATTCACCCGGTCTCATCGGATCACCTCCCGGCTCACAGGGTCCTGCTGGCCCATTTGCAGATCGTAACCTGGAAATTGTGTCAGCGTTGTGGTTTTTGAGTAGCGGTTTCGGGTTTGGTTTGCGGAGGAAAACGCTGCAACTGCGCCGTTGGGGAAACGCTCTTCACTGCGCAGGCTGGTAGTTTCTATGCCCGAGAATTGATCGTATATTTCATCCCAGGTCCTGTCATCCACTTCCCCTGTTTGCGGAAGACCGAAGAAACCCTGTGCACCAATCACAGCATTTCGGGTTGCCGGACCGTAGATACCGTCAATCTGCAGTGGCGACACCTGTGGAATATATGCGGAAAGAACTGAAAGCATATACTGCAAATGCCGCACTTTTTCTCCGGTATCACCTTCTTGCAGAGGATCCGGATATTCCCAGTTGATGGAGTAAAACTGCTGACCTTGGCTGCGCAGTTCCGACAGGGAAGTCACTGCGGTATACAGCCGGACCAACTCATACCAGGTAGCTTTTCCGACGATGCCATCTACCGCGAGTCCAAAAATCTCCTGAAAGCGACGGACGGATGCCTCGGTGCGGCTGCCAAAAATACCATCCACTGCTGCCAGCTTGGGAATGGCAGGATAGTTTTGTGCAATCCGGTTCAGTTCTACCTGGATAACAACTACATTGGGACCTGTGGAACCCCGACGCAGTGGTGTTCCTGGATAGCTGGAAGTGATCCCACGAATAGGTGCGTTGTTTACGATTTCCACATTACCGTAATAATTGCGAAGAATTTGCGTGGAATTCAACCCTTGCTGTGCTAAATTTTGGCTGCCCCATTGACTCAAACCTTCGCAGGTTACGGTGGTTCCGTTGCAAAACTTGGCTGCCAGCGGTTCCACAAAACCCGGGCGGCGTAAATAGTCATTAAAGAGCTCATCCACTATTCTTGAGATGTTTTCAAAAAAACTTCGCCCGTTTACATATGCCTGATCGTAGGCCGTACTGTTAGTGATGTCAAAGTCGTAGCCACGGCTTCGGTAGAACTCTGTGTATACGCGGTTCAGTGCGAAGGAAACAATGGCAAGGATGTTGGCTCTTAATGCGCTGTCATCCCAAGTGGGATAGATCTCACTGGAAGCGACATTTTTTACATAATTTACAAATGGTACAGTTACGTTGGCAGCATAGGCAGATGGAGCGCCAAGATGGACGGTGATCTGTTGCGGTACAAAAGGTGTGACGGTTGGCATACGCACCTCCTAGAGGTTTTGGTCCGGTGTGTTGAAATACTCACTCTTATCCCACTCCTGGGGCAACTCAGACAGAGGGATCATTGCCAGATCCTGATCTGTTACTGTATCGGCAAATACCTGTAAATTTTCTGCCGTGATCTGCTCATAACCCCGCAGACTTGCGTGGAGATTGACATGAAGAAATGGCTCTTCCGGCGGATTTGGTCTCAAACTTTCTGAGCGATCCGGTACGATAAGTGCGATAGGTGTGATTTGACCGCTTCGGTCAGTCAACCGCATAGCAATGGCAGTTCCGTCTGTAGCGGTAACAGTCACCGCAACATTTTCAAGTGGCAGCTGGGCATAGCTGGAATATGCCCGGACCTGTATGTATCCTGTGGCAGACAGAATAACCCCTCCTTTCAGATTACAGATTATTCTATGCCATCAAGGAAAAAATGTGCACGCCAGAATCGGTGCCATTATCCCCGATCAAGCATACAATAGTGAGTGAAAGGAGGCTTTTTATGTGTGCGATTGCAGGAATTCTTGATTTAACCACAGAAGAAGCCGTGACTCAAGCAATGCTGCAGACAATGGCAGCAAGAGGACCCGATGCCAACGGCTGCTTTGCAGCAGAGGATTGTTTGCTGCTGCATTCCCGTTTGACGGTGATCGACCCAGCAGGTGGGAATCAACCTATGACGCTGCAATGGGGAGAGGAGATTTATACCATCGTCTATAATGGCGAGATTTATAATACACGGGAGCTTCGCGGGCAATTACAACTTGCCGGACACTCGTTTCTGGAACATTCCGATACGGAAGTGCTTTTGCACGCGTATATGCAATGGGGTGGGCAGTGCGTGGATAAAGTGAACGGGATTTTTGCCTTTGCGGTATGGGAGCATAGAAGGCGGCGGCTGTTTTTGGCAAGAGACCGTATGGGAGTGAAACCACTCTTTTATAAACTGCACGAGGGCGGCCTACTTTTTGCCTCGGAGATCAAAACAATTCTGACTTATCCCACGGTGAAAGCGCAGCTGGATGCGCAGGGAGCAGCAGAAATTCTTTTGCTCGGTCCGGGCAGGACTCCCGGAAGCGGCGTATTTCGCGGTGTTCGGGAATTGGAGCCGGGTTGGTGCGGGTATTATGAGAATCGACGCTTGATTGTAAAACAGTACTGGAAGCTGATGGATCGGGAACACCAGGAGAATTTTGAGGAAACCGCAGAAACAGTTCGCTATCTGGTAACGGATGCCATTAAACGGCAAATGGTGTCAGATGTTCCCATCGGCACATTTCTGTCCGGAGGCTTGGATTCCAGTCTGATCACTGCGGTATGCGCCGGAGTAATGAAAGAAAAAGGGGAGAGGCTTACAACCTTTTCCGTGGATTATACGGATAACGATAAATACTTTGTTGCCAATAAATTTCAGCCCAATTCTGACGGCTATTACATCCGCTTGATGCAAAATACGCTGGATACTGATCACAACTGGTGTGTTCTTTCGCCGAAGGAGTTGGTATCAGAATTGGAAAATGCCACCAATGCCCGAGATCTGCCGGGAATGGCAGATGTGGATTTCTCTTTGCTTGCTTTTTGCCGAAAGATCAAGAAAAAGGTGACCGTTGCACTGTCCGGTGAATGCGCTGATGAGATTTTTGGCGGATATCCCTGGTTCCGTGACCCGGAGATACGGGCAACCGATGGTTTTCCGTGGGCCCAGAATACGCTCCAGCGGTGTAATCTGCTGACTGCCGCGCTGAAGGATAAAATTGATCCCCGGGAATTTATTTATGATCGGTATTTGCAAACCTGCCGGGAAAGTGACATTTTGCCGGGAACATCACCGCAGGAGCGTCGAATGAAGGAAATGGTAAACCTGAATCAGCGGTGGTTTATGCAGACCTTGCTGGACCGTAAAGACAGGATGAGTATGTACTCCGGACTGGAAGTTCGCGTGCCTTTCTGTGATGTTCGGATTGCTGAGTATCTTTATGGTGTTCCCTGGGAGCTTAAGGACTATCAGGGCAAGGAAAAAGGACTTTTGCGGTATGCAATGGCAGGGTACTTGCCGGAGGAAGTGCTTTGGCGGAAGAAAAGTCCATATCCCAAGACCTTTGATCCCCAATATTTGCAGCTTGTAACGGAACGCTTTCAGGCAATTCCTGATGATTCCCCATTGTTTGAATTGGTATGCAGGGAATCTCTTAAGCAGGTGATTTCCGGTGAATCGATCTGGCCCTGGTACGGGCAGTTGATGCGAAGACCTCAAACCATCGCCTTTTTTCTGCAATTGGAATATTGGCTTCGCCGGTATCACGTTGACCTTATTATTTGAATTTTCAGCAAAATGCCCATATGAAAATTTGGTAGAAATATGCTATAATGTCCCTGAAGAAGTGGAGTTTACGGCTTTTGGAAAGGGGCAGCGTATGTATTCTATCGGAGAGTATGTGGTTTACGGTGCGCACGGGGTTTGTTGTGTTGCGGATATGGAATATCAGAAACGGGACGGACGGAATGTGCAGTATTATGTTCTTTCTCCGGCTAACAGTCCCGGAAGCCGGTATTTGGTGCCAACGGATAATGTTGCTGCGTTGGCCAAGATCCATAGACTGCTGACACGTCAGGAACTGGATGCCATTCTGCACTCACCGGTAGTGCGGGATTGTCAGTGGATTGCTGATGAGACTGAGCGTAAAAACCATTACCGTAATATCGTCAATACCGGCGACCGAACGGGGATGCTGCAGCTAATGGGATCGCTCTACCGTCATAAGCAATACCAAAGTGATGCAGGCAGAAAGTTCCGAATGGGAGATGAAACTATGCTCCGGGATGCGGAGAAATGGATAAATTCGGAGATTTCCCATATCCTTGGTGTGAGTGTAGATGCGGCAAGGGAGTATGTAATAAATGCCCTTGCAGAAGCGTAAGTAATTTGTTGCATGTCCGCAGGCTTAACGCCTGCGGACGCATTTTTTATGCAAATTCCATATTATAAAAACAAATGTATATTTCTTGTTGACAAAAATAGGGACTTGTGTATAATTGTATACATAAATCCAAGTAAACAGGAGGCGGTATTATGCTGGAAATTTCCAACAAGACCAATCTGCTGGAGCAGAAGTCCTATAAATACTCACTGCAGGATGTTGCTGAGCCTAATCTGCAGCGGGATATCTACTCTTACGGCACCATACCGAAGATCGCGTTCAACCACCGCCGGGTGCCAATGGGTATGCCGGAGGAGATTTGGATCACGGATACATCCTTGCGTGATGGCCAGCAGTCTGTTGAGCCTTACAGCGTCGATCAGATCGTCAATATATATAAGTTACTCAATAGGTTGGGAGGTCCATATGGAATTATCCGACAGACCGAATTTTTCATTTACAGCAAAAAGGACAGGGAAGCGTTGGACAAATGTATGTCCCTGGATATGAAATTCCCGGAGATCACAAGCTGGATCCGGGCGAGCAAGGAAGATTTTAAGCTGGTTAAGGATTTAGGCATTAAGGAAACCGGCATTTTGGTCAGCTGCAGCGATTACCATATCTTCAAGAAGATGAAAATGACCAGAAGTCAGTGTATGGACTATTATCTGGGAACGGTCAAAGATGCCTTTGCTGCCGGCGTGATACCCAGATGTCACCTCGAGGACATCACTCGGGCGGATTTTTATGGCTTTGTTGTGCCTTTTGTCAATGAACTGCAGAATTTGAGCAAGGAAGCGGGTATTCCTGTGAAGATCCGCGCTTGTGATACTATGGGCTATGGTGTGCCTTATACAGAGGCGGCGATGCCCCGTTCCGTTGCCGGCATCATTTACGGTTTGCAACACTATTCCGATGTGCCCAGCGAATGCTTGGAGTGGCACGGACATAACGATTTTTATAAGGGTGTTGCCAACGCCGCAACCGCCTGGCTCTACGGAGCCTGTGCGGTCAATTGCTCATTGCTTGGCATTGGCGAACGCACCGGCAACGTGCCTCTGGAGGCAATGGTATTTGAGTATGCTTCCCTGCGGGGTTCCTTGGACGGAATGGATACTACTGTGATAACGGAAATTGCCGACTATTTCCGGAAGGATATTGGTTACGATATCCCGCCTATGACACCCTATGTAGGCAGCAGCTTCAATCAAACCAAGGCCGGTATCCATGCAGACGGTTTGATGAAGGATGAGGAGATATACACGATTTTCGACACCAAGAAGATCCTGAATAAACCTGCCTCTGTGCAGATCAGCAAGACCTCCGGCTTGGCGGGCATTGCCTACTGGATCAACCAAAGCTATGCTCTGGAAGATGATTGGGCGCTGGATAAGCATTCAGACCTGGTCGTGAAAATGAAGCAATGGGTGGACCTCCAGTACGAAGAAGGCCGCCAAACAGCTATAACCGACGGCGAACTGGACGCACAGATTGAAGTGTTCGCACCTGGCAAATATAAAAAAGCGTGAGGAGAGCAGTTATGAGAACATTTAAAAGCACCTCTCTGGCAGAACAGGTTTTTTCCAAGCTGGAAGATGATATTATCCACGGCGTATATCCCAAGGGCGAAATTCTCACGGAACTTAAGCTGGTGGAGCAACTGGGCGTCAGCCGCACGCCCATCCGGGAAGCGTTGCAGAGATTGGAAAGGGAGCGGCTTATTGAAGACACCGGAAAAGGTAGTGTGGTGGTTGGCATCACAGAGGATGATCTGCTGGATATTATGAACATTCGCCAGAAGGTCGAAGCGCTGGCTGCCTACTATGCAGCACTGAACATTACGGACGCGGAAAAACAGGAACTGACCCACATTGTGGATTTGCAGGATTATTACTATTCTAAAGGCGATATGGAACATATGCGTCAGATGGACGATGCCCTTCACGATTCCATTTGCACTTTCAGCAGACGTTCTGTGATTATGGACACCTTGATTCCTCTGCATCGTAAGACACGCAGATTCCGCAGGATCGCGATGAATGATAAAGACCGTGTGCCGGTGACCCGTCTGGAGCACAGGGCAATTTATGATGCGATTATGGCGGGGGATGCGGACCTTGCGGCAAAACTGACAGAAGAGCATATCCGCAATGCAAAGATCCATATGCTGGGAGGAGAAAAGTGAATATGGGGAGAACAATTGCACAAAAAATCATTGCATCCCATTTGGTGTCCGGCACAATGGAGCCAGGTACGGAAGTAGCAATCCGGATCGATCAGACTTTGACCCAGGATGCCACCGGCACAATGGCATATTTGGAATTTGAAACGATGGATATTCCCAAAGTTAGAACGGAATTGAGCGTCGCTTATGTGGACCACAATACCCTGCAGTGCGGCTATGAAAATGCTGACGATCACCGCTATCTGCAGACGGTTGCCGCCAAGCACGGTGTGTATTTTTCCCGTCCAGGCAACGGCATATGCCATCAGGTACATCTGGAGCGGTTCGGCAAGCCGGGAAAGACACTTATCGGCTCTGACAGTCATACGCCTACCGGCGGCGGCTTGGGAATGCTGTCCTTCGGCGCAGGTGGTATGGATGTGGCGGTGGCAATGGGCGGTGGTGCATACTATATCACGATGCCCAAAATGTTTAAAGTCAATCTTACCGGCAAACTCAATCCTTTTGTTACCGCCAAGGATGTATCTTTGGAGTTGCTTCGACGTTTGTCTGTCAAGGGGGGTGTGGGTGCCATTATTGAGTGGGGTGGCGAAGGAATTGCCACGCTTTCTGTTCCCGAGCGTGCCACCATTACCAATATGGGCACCGAATTGGGCGCTACTACTTCAATTTTTCCATCAGATGAGGTGACCCGGGCGTTTTTGAAAGCCCAAGGAAGAGAAGCGGACTATCTGCCGCTTTCCAGCGATAATGATGCGATTTATGACAGAATCATCGACATTGACCTTTCGGCAGTGAAGCCGATGATCGCTTGCCCCCATAGTCCTGATAATGTGGAGGAAGTTGCCAGCTTGCAGGACGTGAAAGTGGATCAGGTTTGCATCGGCTCATGTACGAACTCATCCCTTTTGGATATGCTGAAGGTGGCGGCGATGCTGAAAGAAAAAACCATTGCCGCCGGTGTAAGCCTGTCTATCTCGCCCGGTTCCCGGCAGGTGCTGACGATGCTGGCAAAAAGCGGTGCGCTGACAGACATTCTTGCCAGTGGTGCCAGACTTTTGGAGTGCGCCTGCGGTCCTTGCATCGGTATGGGTTTTTCTCCCAATTCTGGCGGCGTGAGCCTGCGTACCTTTAACCGAAATTTTCTGGGCAGAAGCGGCACGAAGGACGGGCAGGTCTACTTGGTTTCTCCTGAAACTGCGGTTGCGTCCGCCCTGACCGGCTTTATCACCGATCCGACGACTATGGAGCCCATTGATCGAATCCAATTGCCCGACATCTTTGCCATTGATGATTCGGCTGTACTGGCTCCTGCACCGGAGGGGGTGTCTGTGGAAGTGCTTCGGGGTCCCAATATTAAGGAATTTCCCAAGAGCAAGTCATTTGCGGACTGCCTGATAGCCAAGACGGTACTGAAAGTGGGCGACAATATCACTACCGACCATATTATGCCTGCCGGTGCAAAGATCCTGCCTTACCGATCCAATATTCCCCATTTGAGCCAGTTCTGCTTTGAGGTCTGCGATCCAACATTCCCAGAGAGGGCAAAAGCTGCGGGAGATGGTATTATCATTGGTGGCAGCAACTATGGCCAAGGATCTTCCCGGGAACACGCGGCGTTGGTGCCGATGTATTTGGGGATCCGCTGTGTGGTGGCGAAGTCATTCGCCCGGATCCACGTGGCTAATCTCATCAATTCAGGTATTCTGCCTCTGACATTTGCAGATCCCCGGGATTACGATTCTGTGGAGCAGGATCATATCCTGCGTCTTGTGGATTTGAAAAACGGAATGTCTGCCGGTGTGGTTATGATTTCGGACGAAACAACGGGAAAAACAATCAAGGGATTGTGCCAGCTATCTGACCGTCAGCAGAAGATACTGCAGGCAGGCGGCCTGCTGAACTATACAAAAGAGGGTGGCTTGTAATGGATATCAATCAGGCTTGCGACCATTTCCGTGTTCTTTTGCAGGAGCAGTTAAATCGCATTGCCAATATGAATACGGAAAAAGTGGATTTTACAAAAAAGGAAACCGTTACTATCGGTATGATTGACGGTGACGGCATTGGTCCTATTATTATGGCCCAGGCGACTCGCGTGCTCTGTAAACTGCTTGCTGAGGAAATTGCAAGCGGTAAAGTGGTGTTAAAGCAGATCAATGGGCTGACCATTGAAAACCGTCTTGCGCTGGGCGTCAGCGTTCCGCAGGATGTTCTGGCAGAGATCAAGTCCTGTGATGTGCTTTTGAAGGGTCCGACAACGACACCGATGGGCGGCAAAATGGAAAGCGCAAATGTGACTCTGCGTCGGGAGCTGGATCTCTATGCCAATGTGCGTCCAGTCTGCATTCCGGAGGAGAATATTGACTGGATTTTCTACAGGGAGAATACCGAAGGTGAGTATGTGCTGGGCAGCAAGGGTGTAGAACTGCCCGGGATGACCTGTGACTTTAAGGTAACCACAGATGTGGGTACCCGCAGAATTGCCAAGGCAGCCTTTGAATACGCCCGGAATAATGGGAAATCCCGGGTTTCCATTGTCACAAAAGCAAATATTATGAAAAAGACCGATGGAATGTTCACAGCCATCTGTCATGAAGTCGCGCAGGACTATCCGGATATTTCCGTTGACGATTGGTATATCGACATTATGACTGCCAATTTGGTCAATCCTGCCATTCGAAATCAATTCCAGGTGTTTGTTTTGCCGAATCTCTACGGCGACATCATCACAGACGAAGCTGCTCAGATCCAAGGCGGTGTTGGAACGGCCGGCAGCGCCAATATCGGTGACCGCTTTGCAATGTTTGAAGCCATTCATGGCTCTGCGCCTCGGATGATGGAGGAAGGCTTGGGTGATTATGCCAATCCAGCCAGCATACTGAAAGCAGAAGCGCTTCTTTTGCGGCACATTTGTCGCGCAGAAGCGGCAGAAAAGCTGGAAAAGGCTTTGGAGGCCTGTCCGGTTTCCGTTACAGGCGAGAGAACCGGAGCCACGGCGGCACAATTCGTGGATGTTTTACTTACGATGCTTTCCTAATATTTTTGGCGGTTGCACAACAACCGCCGAAAATTTTGTGAAATTGCGACTTGACACTTGTTTCTAAAAACAAGCTGTGGTAGAATACTAGAAAAATGCACGGCAGTGCGGAAAAGGTGGCACAAATATGAGCAGAGCGGATGAACTGTATCGGCAGACTTGTCTGGATATTTTGGAGAATGGCTTTTCCGACGAAGGCTTGGATGTTCGCCCTCATTGGGCTGACGGTACGAGAGCCCATACCATCAAGAAGTTTGGTGTTGTAAATCGCTATAATCTTGCAGAGGAATTTCCAATTATGACACTGCGTCGCACTTACTGGAAGAGTGCCATTGACGAACTGCTGTGGATCTGGCAAAAGAAATCCAACCGTATCTGCGATCTGGGCAGTCACGTATGGGATGAGTGGGCCGGTGAGGACGGCACCATCGGCAAGGCTTATGGCTATCAGCTTGGCATCAAGCACCACTATAAGGAAGGTGATATGGATCAGGTAGACCGTGTGTTGTATGATCTGAAACATAATCCTGCTTCCCGCCGGATCCTCACGAATATTTACAATTTTGAAGATCTCCACGCAATGAATTTATATCCCTGCGCCTATTCTATGACCTTTAATGTTACAGGCAATAAGCTCAACGCCATTTTGAATCAGCGTTCTCAGGATATGCTAACAGCCAACAACTGTTATCATTACTTTTTAAAGTGTACCACTAAAGGAGTAAAGAGGAGGTACAGACATAAAAGTATTGATATGAAGGGAGGAAGGGTTGCAGCATGATGCTGAATCCTAATAAAGGATATGAGTTACGCAGATCAGGTATTTAAGGCTACATGCCGTGACATCTTGGAAAACGGTGTGTCGGATGTGGGAATGAATGTACGTCCTCGTTGGGAAGATGGAACTCCGGCGCACACCATCAAGAGGTTTGGTGTTGTTAATCGTTATGACCTGTCCAAGGAATTCCCCATTACCACCATTCGTCGCACTTATTGGAAGAGTGCTATTGATGAACTGCTGTGGATTTGGCAGAAGAAGTCTAACCGCATTGCTGAATTGGGAAGCCATGTATGGGATGAATGGGCCGATGAAAATGGGACCATTGGTAAGGCTTATGGTTATCAGATTGGACAGAAATACGTTCACCACACTATAAAGAATTTAAGCTCTATGGAAGAAATTACTGAGGATCTGTCTGACTACCCTAGCGCTGAAGTGGTTTTCGAAAAGGGTAATGCTTTGGTTCTCCTGGATCAGACAGATGCAATTATCTATGATCTTCGCAACAACCCTGCCAGCCGCCGGATTATGGCTAACACTTACAATTTTAAGGACCTCCATGAGATGGGGCTGTATCCTTGCGCTTACTCTATGACTTTCAATGTTTCTGGCAATAAGCTTAACGCAATCCTGAATCAGCGAAGTCAGGATATGTTGGCGGCCGGCAACTGGAATCCAGTTCAGTATTCGGCGCTTGTTCATATGGTTGCACAGGTTTGCGGCTTTGAAGTGGGTGAGCTCGTCCATGTCATTGCTGACTGCCACATATATGATCGTCATGTTCCTATTGTAAAGGAACTCCTAGAAAAGGAGGAACTTCCCGCACCAGACTTTATTATGGATAAGAGTATTACCAATTTCTACGAGTTCACAAAGAACTCGTTCAAAATGGAGAATTACCAATTCCAACGTTTTGAACACGAGATACCAATAGCTATTTAATAAAAAACCCTCGACTCGGTCGAGGGTTTTTTATTTTTCACTTGAGAGATCTTAAGAAGATCGTTTCTGCTTTATTCTATCAATCTCAATATTGAGCTGTTGACAATCACGAGTCAATTCCATGATACGCAGTTTTTTCTGTTCAATTATCATTTCCTTTTCTCTAAGAAGGCGATCGCGCTGACTAATGGTGTTTTTTAATTGGAGCATATCAATATCTCGATCCAGCATAAGGTGAAGCTGCTTTTGTTTTTCGGCGTTTTCGTGCCGCAACTTTTCACTAATCAAAAGAGGGTTAGTGCTGGCCAATTGACTTGCGCTATACTCAATGTAACGTTGCAACAAGCCGCCATGGCGGTATGCCGTGTTTCGAGACATTTTTAATTCTGCGCAAACGCCACTTACAGATAAATCGTTATCTTGCAAGACTTGTATAGCTGCCCGCTGTTCCTCTACCTTTCGATCGTAAATGCGCTGAATTGAGAAAAGGTATTGCTTGAGATTGTCCGAAATTGAGTTGTAGTCCTCGCCGATTGCAGCTAGTTTGTTTCTAATTGCTCGTTCGTTGTCCAATTAAGTGCCTCCTTGTATATTTCATCAAATTTCTCAACAATCATAGAGAGATTAGGGTAATGGGATAAAATGAAGTCAACGCCATCACGATCAATGTGTTTTTTTAAGGACTCTAATTCGGGAAGCAGTTTTTGTTTGACGAGTGTTCGCAACATGTTTCGTTCTTTCTCGGCTTGGCGAAGAAAACCATAGTTGATATTGATATCAATGCTTTGCTGTAAATTTACGACTTGCTGATAAGAATAATCTGCCATGTAAAAGAAATGATATATATTGGGACATACGTTGTATGCACAGTAGAATTCATTTGTTTCTGCGTCTACACTACAGTCGCGCAACATTGATGACTTAATGCAAACGCCACCAGCCTTTTGCCGAATTGGAATTTGTTTCATTAGATTGTCGACAATTTGGTCTAAATCAGTTGATACATTAAACTTATTTGCTGCGATGAATTCATTGATTTTTTCTGACAAGCTAACCTTGCCTCCGAGAGGATCAATTTGGCCGGAAACAATTCCAGATAAAATCTTACGAGAAAAATCTTTGTCTTCTTGCACATCCACTTTGGGGCGTGCATAATATCCTGTCATGTGATGGGAAAGATGACCCATATATTTCATAATATACTCGAGACTGACCCCGCGCTCGTACAATTCGGTGCAAACACGAACGCGGTATTGTTCTGTCACAGGATGAATAACAGTATTTTCATGGTTAGGGTTATGTTTGCTGTAAATTGTGCCAAGCTTGGTTCGGTGCAATTCGGGATAGACGGTAGGATCAACATTAATGGTAGGCATATATTTGTCGATATAGCAATAATAACGAGAAAAGTACAACCGCTCAACTCTTTGCGAATCAATGGGATATGTTCGGTCGTTTCGATATGGATCGACAAATAAGTAATTTACGCCGAGTTTATTTCGCGTTTCTTTTAATTCGCTAACTAGATTATTTACAGCGAATTCTGCTAACTCATTCACAAAAGTTTTGACTTTTGTCATGACGTTTGTTCCGCGCTCGCGTTTCCATGTGGTGTATGTGAGCGAAGTGAGATGTTTCCCGTTGACAAAGTACGTCTGGAGGCAATCGACAGTAAGCGAAAACAGTTCACCAATGCGTAATCCAGTTTGCATTAACAATAACAGCATATTAGCGATGTGATGAAACCGCACATCTTCCGGGTTGTCTGAGCTTATTACATGGAGTGTTACTTCCAGCAGCCTATTAAAATACTTTTTCGGAATATCGGGAAGCTTACATGCGTTTTGCTCGGCGACCAATGCTTTAGAATCCCAGGCCTTAAACCTTTGGAAAATTTGAGGATCAATATAACATGGGTTAATAATTGCGGAGTAGTTATGCAGAAACCTTGATAAACAATTACATATCGAACGTTGATAAGATAGAGTTTTCGTAACAAATAGGTCTAAAAATGACTCAATTGAATGAAGAGGAATATCCTCAATAGCTATATAGCCTGCATCGAATTGATATTGCAAAAATCTAGCGATAGTTTTGAGATTTCCAGTAATAGTTTGAATTTTAATCTCATTTCTGGCTAATTCTAAAAAAGCATATGTCTTTGCTATATCAAGAAAACATGACGGGAAAGTGGTAAATATAAATTTAAAAGTGGTATCTGGTACATTGACTTTTTTGTATGCAGTAAAATCCCAGATGTCGTCTGAATAAAAAATGTTGCAGTCAAAAAGGGGGAGCCTATTACTGCTACGAATCTGCAACATAACCTCTTGAAATCCATTTGGATGCAAATCTGTTTCTGATATACCAATATTAGTTTGTGGTAAGTATTTAATGGCCAGTGGCATTGAAATCCTCCTTACTGATTAGTCTCGCTAAATATGCCAACAATAATCTTTTGATGTTCTGTAAATCTTCTCTATCGTGTGGGATTAGGTCTTGCCGTAGTTTGATGTCAATTCGTTCAATCTCTTTAGTAAAAAAGGGCATATGTGATGGAGTGGCAATAAAATCCTTGCATAACAAGCAGCTTACATAACTATAAGATTCACAGGCATCTTTTCCGCAATAACCACACTGATTTGCAACAGATTGAGACACTGCAGATGTGTTATCAGTATCATTGGAAATATGGCCAGCGATGGGGACATCGCCAATAATAATACCGTAAGCGGCTTCCAACAACTCAATGATATCGGTTTTGATGTAGTGCCGGGTATCTGTTTCTGTCGATGTGTGGTCAGTCAATATCAGTTGATCAAATTCAGATAGTCGGTTGCGTGCGCGGCATTCGGCAGCCTTGGTCATATGAGTATCTCGCAAATTAGCAGCGGTATACCGTTCTATT
>CAYVSU010000023.1:0-19015 GCA_964454215.1 uncultured Oscillospiraceae bacterium
GGGGATAATGACCAAGGAATCAACCTTCTCACCCAGCTCGGCAATACCGGCCTCAGCCTGACGCATACGGTTTGCGCCCTCAAACTTAAAGGGCTTGGTCACAATGCCAACGGTCAAAATGCCTGCCTCACGGGCCAGGTCAGCCACGATGGGAGCTGCGCCGGTACCAGTACCGCCGCCCATACCTGCGGTAATAAAGACCATATCGGTGCCTTCCAGGATCTTTGCGATCTGTGCGCGGCTTTCCTCGGCAGACTTCCGGCCAATCTCGGGCTTTGCACCGGCACCCAGACCCTGAGTCAGCTTCTCGCCGATCTGGATCTGCGTTTTGCAGATAGACTTGTTTAAGTCCTGTTTATCGGTATTAACGACGATAAAATCAACGCCCTCAACACCCGATTCAATCATACGGTTAATAACATTGTTACCAGCACCGCCGATGCCGATCACCTTAATCTTAACAACGCGTTCCTGAAAATCAACCATTATGCTTTCCTCCTATGTATCGTTCGCGGTCAAAATGAACATACCGCTTGAATTTATAATGCTACCTCTATATTCTAGCTTGAAAATTCAATTAGGTCAATAACTTTTTTAAATATTTTTGCGATTTTTATCAAAGAAATTACAAATTTTTCCTCTTTACGAGAAATTCTTCCAAATTACGCCATCAGTCTGAACCGTTAATGTCACATCCAGGATACCGCTGGAAATCTGCCCGGAATCAATGGCTTTTTTCATCAGCGTGATCTTATAGCTGAGCTGCGTATTGTCACCCAGCAGGACCTGATATTTTTGACCGTACCAAAGCAGAATATTACCGTAATCGGTTACATCAATGCTTGCAGCCTGTCCAATAATCTCATTATCTTCCAGATACTGGGCGATATTCAATGCCAGTTCCAGGCGTTGTGCCTGTGTAACGGTGACAGGGATCACATTTCCCTCTTCGTCGGTACGGGCCCCGGAGTTTTCCAACGCCGTTGCTGCAGTGCCAACTTCAGGATTTTTTATGACAACGCCAATGATCCGGGTGTGGTTTTCTGTCTCATCCGCTGTGGCCTCGGCAACCACTTTTCCCGATGAGCTGATCTGCCACCAGGTGCCGTCTTCCGCTTCCAGGCAATAGGTGACCTGCACTTCAGTAATCTCTATTGTTACCGTTCCGGGTAGCTTTATTCCAATACGAACACTGTCCACATAAGGAAATGCGGCAATGATCTTTCCAGCAGCCTTTGAGCGGCTAAGAGTCAGCAAATTTTCTCCGTCCTCAATACCGGATGCCTGTCGGATACTCCAGGCAGAATACAGGTCGCAACCGGACACTTCTACCGTATCGACCTTGAAAAATACGGATACGCCAAGCACCAGGGCGATCACAACAGCGGTCATAGTTGCCAACCGCAGCACCATCCGATTTCGGTTAAATGGCTTCGGCGGCAGATAAACCACATCTTGTGCCGGCCTTGGAGACTGTTGCGGTCTAGCCGCCGTCTCCGGTTTCACAGCACCGGGCATCCTTCGTGGCGTCGCAATACGCGCTGACGGCTTCCCCTTTTTTTGAGGCGACCGTGTCCTTACTTTCTCTTTTGTATCCATAGCATTCTCCTAATTTGGCAGATTTTATTCCTTCTTCGCCAAATTTTCCATAATGTCGCAGATCCGATCCAACGCATCGAGAATCACCATTCCCCGCAGCGCTGTACTCATAGACTCCATACGCCCTTTGTCTGACAGCAAGCAGGTGATTTCCTGATACAACCGCTGGGCATTGCATTCGTTTTCCAGCAAAAGGATCGCACCGCCGCCTTCCGAAAGAACTCTGGCGTTCTTTTCCTGATGGTTTGCCGTCACATTGGGTGATGGGATCAAAATGCAGGGTGTTCCGGACGCGCCGATCTCATTGCAGCTGGAGGCACCGGCCCGGCTGATAAACACATCTGCCGCAGCCATCAGCGTAGGCATATTATAAATATACTCCCGCATATCGATGGATGGCGCCTTGCTGAGATCCACGCCGCAAGCTGCCACCTTTTCCGGCATCCACTCCCAGCCGAATTTACCGGTAGCGTGGATATGGTGGAAAGGAAAACCGTTGTCCTGCTCCAATTTAAACAGTTCTGCCACCGCTTCATTCATTTTTTTTGCACCCAGGCTGCCAAAAGCGGAGACTACCAGTGGCTCTTCGCCAATTCCCAGTTCCTGCCGTGCTTTCTGCCGATCGGTAAAAATGAATTCCTTACGGATCGGCATTCCAACCACCTGAATCTTCTCCGGATGCTTATAGTGCTTGGCGCTTTCTGCAAAGGCGACCATCACCTGATCTACCCGGCCGGACACCATTTTGGTTGTCAAACCCGGGATGGCATTGCTTTCGTGGACACAGGTGGGAATCCCTAACTGACTTCCCGCCATCAGCGCCGGGAAACAGGCATATCCGCCGGTACCGAGGATCACATCGGGCTTGAATTCCTGTATGATCTTCTTGCACTGACTCACTGCCTTGGCTGTATCCACCACTGTTTTCAAATTCTTTTTAATGGCAGAAAAGTTCTTGCCACGGGACATACCGGAAACCTGCAGGCATTTCAATTCATATCCTGCCTTCGGTACCAGCTGTTCCTCCATATGACCCTTTGCGCCGATAAAAAGGATATTGCTGTCCGGATGCCGCTCTTTCCAAATATTAGCAACAGCGATGGCAGGATTGATATGTCCGCCGGTTCCACCGCAGGTAAAGATCACGTTCACAAGAAAACCTCCTGTTTTTTTGTCTGATTCCGATAGCGGGATATGCTCAAAACCACACCCATCTCCCCTAAATTCACAGCCAGCGCTGTGCCGCCATAGGAAAAGAAAGGCAGCGCAATACCGGTGGAAGGAAGCAGATTGGTCACAACACACAAATTCAATACAGTCTGTACAGCAATCAGGGTTACAAGTCCGGCCGCAAAAACGGTGGAAAAGCGGTCTCGGGCCTGCAAAGCGATCCAATATCCCCGCAGGATCATTACCGCAAACAATCCAATAATCAGAAGTGCGCCTATGAGACCCAATTCTTCACAAATGATAGCAAAAATATAGTCGTTATACTGAAACGGAAGATAAAGATACTTTTGCCTGCTCTTACCAAACCCCAGTCCGAACAGTCCGCCGCTACCGATCGCATACAGGGATTGCAGGATCTGATATCCTGTATCCCCAGGGTCCTGCTCCGGATGAAGCCACGCGGTGACACGATCACCGGCATAACCCATAAAAGTGATGTAGATCAGCACAAATGCCACAGCGGCACCGGCACCGACTAACAGCCACTTGGGACTTGTACCGGCAACGAACATCATCACCACCGCCACAAGGCCCATCAGCATAATGGCTGAAAGATGTTTTTCCAGTGCCAACGGGATCAGAATTCCCAACAGAGCGCAGCCAAAGCCCAAAACACCGTAGCGAAACTTTTTGGCATCAGACCCAAAGCCCTTCGTGAGCCGGGCAAACAGCAGGATCATTGTAAATTTTGCGATCTCCGAGGGTTGGAACTGCAAACCGGCAATATTGATCCATCGCCGAGCCCCGTTGACAGACTCCCCTGCCACCAATACCAAAAGCAACAGTACGATGCTGATACCGTACAGCGGCCAGGCAAAGCGGAACCAAAATTCCGCTGGAATGCGGCTGAATGCCGCCATACAGATCAAGCCAATGGCAGCAAAAACCGCTTGTTTTTGCAAATATTTCGTGGATATAGCATAACCGGTATCGTACTCGCTTTGGGCAGAACTGGCTGAGTACAGCATCAGAAGTCCCACGCTCAAAAGCAGCAGCACCAGCAGCAAAAAAGGAATATCCACTTGCTCCCCCGCTCTTTTTAAGCGGCGGTCCTCTTTGGCATACAGAGTTCTCCCTGCAGCCATAAGAAGCTCCTTTCGGTTAGATTATCCTGTCACACCGGCAATTCCCAGCCAGGCAAGCATACACATCACCACAGAAACCGCGGCAAATACCAAGCAAACCTTTTTCTCTTTCCAGCCGCACATCTCAAAATGATGGTGGATGGGAGACATCTTGAACAGCCGCTTTCCGTGGGTCAGCTTGAAGTAGCCCACCTGCAGGATCACAGACAGGGTCTCCACAATATACACAAAACCCACCAAAATCAGAATCAGAGGCATATTCAACGCAAAGGCCAGTCCACAGACTGCTCCTCCCAAAAACAGGGATCCGGTATCACCCATAAAGACTTTAGCGGGATGCCAGTTGTAAAATAAGTATGCAATGAGACCGCCAACCAGCACAGCAGGCATCAGGGCCATATCGGTTTTCCCCTGCAGATACGCAGCGGCGGTAAAGAAGATCATAACAGGAAGGGTGACGCTAGCGCACAGTCCGTCCACGCCGTCAGTCAGATTCACTGCATTGACACAGCCTACCATAACAAACATTGCAAAGAATACATACAGCATTGGATGGATGTACACGGTTACATCTACGAACGGGATATACAGATTGCTTACGATTACATTCTGCTGTATTAAAATATAAATATAGATCGCCGAAACCGCCATTTGCAGCAACGCCTTTTGAATCGCCGTCAAGCCCAGATTCCGCTTGAATTTCAGCTTGCAGAAGTCATCCAAAAAGCCTACCAAGCCAAAGCACAAGCTCAGCGCCAACACATAAAACACGGAGTAATCCTGCATTACCGGGATGCAGACCAGTAGGCAAATGATCAGCGCAAAAATGAACATCAATCCGCCCATCATCGGTGTACCGGCCTTGCTGTTATGCCAGGTTGGGCCTACCTCGCGGATGGACTGTCCTGCTTTCAACGCCCGCAGAACCGGGAGTATCAGCAGTCCCAAAAGCCCAGTCAGCGCGCAACTTGCAATAGCTGTTATGATCAACTTTGTCATTTGTATTCCTCCGAATTATGTCTCGTCCTTCAGAAACTGTTCCAGAACCAGTTCCATATGCATACCGTGGCTACCCTTGAACAGCATCACATCGCCTTCTTTTGCGATCCGCCGCAGGACGCTTGCCATTTCCTCCCTGGTTTCAAAACTCTTTACCTTATCATTGGCAATGCCGCCTGTGATAGCACCGCTGACGACTCTTGGGCTGTGATGCCCGTAAGCCAAAATGATGTCCGCCTTCTCCGCGGCAATTCTGCCGATACGGTAATGTTCAGCTGCACCGCACCGACCCAGCTCCAGCATATCGCCCAAAACCGCGATCCGCCGGCCTTTTTGGCCGCCCAACACCGCCAATGCCGCCGCCATTGATTCCGGACCCGCATTATAGCAGTCTTTAATGATGGTATAGCCGTTGATCTGCAAAAATTCCTGTCTGCCGGACATATTTTCAAAGCTGGCCAAAGCCTGCCGAATCTGCTCCGGTTCTACACCCATTGTAAGGCCGGCACTGATAGCAGCCAAGGCATCGGAAACATAATGCTCTCCCACCAACGACATCGTCACCGGAACGGTAACATTTTCAGAAACAGCATCAAAGGCAATGCCATCTTCACTCTGACGGATGTGGATGCCTTGCAGACTACACTCCGGATTGGAAGTGCCAAAATAGGAAGCCTTGACCGTATTTCGAACATTCCAAAGCAGCTGATTATCGCCGTTGAGAATAACCTTTCCGTTTGCATCCATACCTTCCAGAATTTCCAGTTTTGCCTTCAAAATGCCTTCTCTGGAGCCAAGGTGCTCAATGTGCATTGTGCCGATGTTGATGATTACCGCCACATCCGGCAATGCGATGGATGTCAGATACGCGATCTCCCGGAAATGGTTCATGCCCATTTCCAAAACTGCCACTTGGGTATCCTCCGCCATAGAAAGGATCGCCATAGGCATACCAATATCGTTATTGTGATTGACCGGGGTCTTTTCGACCCGGTATTTTTGAGCCAATACGCAGGAAATCATTTCCTTGGTGGTGCTTTTGCCCACAGAGCCTGTTACGCCCACCACCTGCATACCGATACGCTTGCGCTCTTCCCGGGCAATTGCACCCAGCGCCAAACGGGTATCCTCCACCAAAATAGCAGGATAATCCCCATCGCAATGCTGACATAACACCGCCGCAGCACCGTTTTCCAGCGCCATTGGAATAAAGTCGTGGCCATCCCGTGCGCCCTGCAGTGCAAGAAACAGCTGACCGGGCTGAATGTTCCGGGAATCATTGCTGGCTCCCAGGAATGTCACATCCGCGTATTTAGGGTCAATCCTGCCGCCGCACCACTGTGCCGCCAGCTGCAAGGTGATTCTACCCATAAAACTACCTCATTTCTTACAGGTAAGATGCGACGATCTCCCGTTCGTCCATAGGGTACTTTACGCCGCAGATCTCCTGATAGGTTTCGTGGCCTTTACCTGCCAATACTATAATATCATCTTTTTCTGCTTTGTCCATAGCATAATGAATGGCTTTTCGGCGGTCGGGCTCGACAATGTAGTTTTCATTGGCCTCATCAACGCCTTTGACAATGTCAGCGATGATCTTATGGGGATCCTCTGTCCGGGGATTATCCGAAGTTATCACTGCAAAATCAGCGTAAGAAACGCCAATTTTGCCCATAATCGGCCGTTTTATGGGATCCCGATCTCCACCGCAACCAAAAACTGCGATGAGCCGGCCTTTGCAGAAATCCTTGACAGATGTGAGTACATTTTCCAGTCCGTCCGGCGTGTGAGCATAGTCAATCAATACCGTATAGGGCTTACCCGGGGTGGGAACCACCTCTACCCTGCCCTTGACCCCCTCTGCCTTTTCCAGTGCCGCTGCAGCAGCTTCCAAAGAAACCCCAAGTTGCACCGCAAGGCCCAACGCTGTCAAAGCGTTATACACCGTAAATTTCCCGGGAATTCCCAGTCTGACAGGGACCGTCTTTCCGCCCAGCTCAGCATCAAATAAAACGCCGTCAGAATGCAGCCGCAGATTTTTAGCATTCAGCTTGCCCTGGTTTTTGACCGATGTCGTCAAAATATCACAGGTAGCGCCAGCAATGACGCGGTCAAACCAGGGATCATCCCGGTTCAGAACCGCTTTTTTGCAACGGTGGAACAATTCTGCCTTAGTATCGCAATAAGACTCCATCGTTTTATGAAAGTCCAAATGATCCTCTGTCAGATTGGTAAATGCCGCCACATCAAAATCAAAGCCGTATACCCGGTCCAAAGCGATGGCGTGAGAGGACACTTCCATCACCATATACCGACAGCCGGCATCCCGCATTTGTCCAAAGAGGCCTTGCAGTTCAAAGCTCTCGGGGGTGGTACGCTCTGTAGGGATCACCAAATCACCGATCCGGTTTTCCATTGTACCGATCAAACCCACTTTTTTGCCGGTGGTTGCCTCCAGGATCTGTTTCAAAAGCAAGGTGGATGATGTTTTCCCATTGGTGCCGGTAACACCGATCATTGTCATAGCCTTGGCGGGATGACCAAAATAGTTGCAACCAAGCTGCGCCAGTGCCTGCCGATCAGATTCCACCAAAATATAGGGAATATTCTGGTTAGGACGCTTTGCTGTTACCACTGCGGCGGCTCCTTTTTCCATTGCCATAGGAATGAACCGGTTGCCATCGGCAGCAAAACCAGTGACAGCAACAAACAAGCTCCCAGGCGTAACTTTCCGGGAATCGTATACCACGGTTTCCACATTACATTCCAGATCTGCGTTGGTTTCTACCACTCGGATGCCGGATAGTAATTCCTTCAGCTTCATAGTCTCTCCTTTCGCCGATCTAATCCGAAACGGAAAGATCCGCAAATTCCAGTTGTATCGTTGTTCCCGCAGCGACCGTTTCTCCCGAAGGAATGCTCTGGGAAGTAACTGTCACCTTGGTTGAAATTTCATTGTTTCCTGAAACCAAAATATAGAGTCCCAAACTGCCCGCCGTATCACTGGCCTGCTGGCGGGTCATACCGGAAAAATCCGGTACGGTTACGGTAATTTGGTCCGGCATTTCGCCACAGTAAAGCAAAACCTCACTGACTCCTGGAACTGTTTGCCCGGCTGCAGGAAGCTGTGCAGTGACTGTATCGCCATCTCCTATTATTCTAGCCTTAAGAGATGCCGATTGCAAGTATTTTTCCGCTTCCTTACGGGTCATACCGGTCATATCTTCCAATACCACGGTCATTCCTGCAGCATCTTCTTGGGAAAAGCTTTGCTGCACACCGAGATAGGGCAAGATATCCGCCATCACAGCGCCAACAGTCGGTGCCGCCATCACTCCACCGGAAATATACAGCCCCGTTTCCCGGGACGGCGTATCCAGCGCAACCAGCACAATGTATTCCGGGTCATCCATAGGAGCAATCCCCACAAAGGATACGATCTTATCCAGGGTTGGTTGCCCGTTTTCATCCAAAACATCGATCTTTTCACTGGTGCCGGTCTTGCCGCCAATGGAAAAACCAGCCACATTGGCATTTTTTGCCGTTCCATCAGTCACAACCGACTCCAAAAGCGAGCACATTGTTTTGGAGGTTTCCGCACTGATGACCTGCCGGAGCACCGTGGTCTCTTGTTTCAAAACGGTGTTGCCGTCCGAATCGATGACCTCGGACACAATATATGGTTCCAGAAGATACCCTCCGTTTACTACCGCTGCCACCGCCCGGACCAGTTGCAGCGGTGTCAGCTTAAACGTCTGTCCAAAGGATGCAGATGTCAGAGAGGCTGTGCCCCATTTATCCGTATCTGTCACAATCTCTTTGGAGAAAAACACGCCGGTGCTTTCGCCGTAAAGATCGATCCCGGTTTTTTCCAAAACACCGAAGTTTTTAATATACTCGTAAAAGGTTTCACCGCCCAGCTTCAAGGCGATGTTGGCAAAAGCCAGATTGCAGGAATTCTGCAGTGCCTGGGCGGTAGTTTGGCTGCCGTGTCCCTTGGCTCGCCAACAATGCAGCAGTTGGGATCTTCCCGGAATATGAGCTGAGCCCCCGCAAGAAAAGGTGTTATTCAGGCTGATAGCGCCGCTGTCCAGCGCTGCAGCCATCGTCAGCACCTTAAAAGTAGACCCCGGCTCATAGCCATCGGAAATACAACGGTTGCGCCACTGTTTTAAACGGGCGGCACTGAGTGCCTCCTGATAGGCATTTTTCGCTGTCTCATAAGCCTCTGTGCCGCTCTGCAGAGAAAGATAGGCCTGCTCCAACTGTTCCAACTCCGCAGCTGTATCTTCGTCTGCAATTTCCAAATAAGCATTGGGGTCATAGCCGCCAACTGTAGCCATTGCGAGGATTTCCCCAGTTTTGGCATTCATCACAACACCAAAGGCACCGTTTTGTACATCGTACCTTGCGATTGCTTCTTCCAACCGATTTTCCAAACAAGCCTGCACAGTAGCATCAATGGTGAGAATGACATCACAGCCCGACTGGGCACTGATATATTTTTCATAGGAATAGGGCATATCCATTTCGTTATTGCCCTTCGTCGTTATGACTTTTCCGGCTGTTCCTTCCAAATAGCTGTTATAAGCCGCCTCAATTCCTTCTGATCCTGTGTTGGAGGCGTTGGTAAATCCAATTACTTGGGCCGCCAGCGAGCCATAGGGGTAATACCGTTTGGTGCTGGGTTCCAGATGAATGCCGGATATTTGATGTTCATTGATATAGGCACGTATCTGGGATGCCAATTCTTCGTCGATATTGGCAGCGATCTGCTTATAGCGTTTGGTCAGATCCGATGCCTGTTCTATGATCCAATCCGGTTCTTTTTCCAGAAGGACTCCCAAATACTGTGCAATGGCAGGAATGTCTGCACCGGACTGTTTTAGTTCGTGAGGATCCAGGTAAACATTTTCCACGCTGACGGAAACTGCCAAAATATTCATATTCTGATCGTAGATCGTTCCACGCTCTGCAGATACCGTTGTGGTGCGGGTTTGATTCTGTAAAGCCTTCAGCGAATAGTAATCGTAGTTTCGGATCATCAGGTTATATAGCTGCAAACCGGCCGGCAAGAAAGCCGCCAATCCCAGTACTGCCATAACGGCAAGAATCCTGCGATGGTGTCCGGAATCGCCCCTAATTCTTATGTATTCCTTCTTCCGTTGACGCTTTGCCATGTGTCCACCGGCCTTTCAGATAGCTCCGCAAGGTATTAATGGGCAGCAAGGGAAACCCCTTACTGCCCATTGCAGCTGCTATCCTAATCATATTAGCCGGGACAGCCTTTATGCAAATAAACCGGTCAAAAAGCTCCAAAAGGCTTCCCACCCAGTGGGTTTTTCCGGTTCTTCCAACAGTACCGGTGCGTCAATCGTTACTGTGGTGACCTCGTCTCTGGGGATCATACCGATCGCCAGCGCAATCTTTTCCACTTCCTCCAGATCATAACCGGCAGAATAGACTTCCTGAAGCTGCTGATTTTCAGTTTCCAGATCTGCAACATAGCTTTCCAGCATTGCCGCTTCAGCTCGGGCATCCTGCAGACGCATAAATCCGCCGATCAGCATCGTCATACAGACAAATGCCAGAACAATACCCACAATAGCGACAGGATCAACGCGCAGAATGATTCTTTTTTTCTTTCTGGGCTTGGGCAGCGTAGCTTTTTTCGTGTTTGCCTGGGGGGCGCACTGAAATGCCATACTGCCGGATACATATGCATTGATATACTGCACTTCTGGGTATCTAGCCATGATGCTTTCTCCTTTTTCTGTATTTTTATAGTTTCTCGCAGATCCGCAGCTTTGCACTGCGGGCTCTGGGATTCATCTCCAGTTCCTCATCTCCGGAAACGACCGGCTTGCGGGTTACCAATTTTACCTGAGGCTTTTTGCCGCAGATACATACTGGAAAATTTGGTGGACAAATGCAGCCCTTCGCCGCGTCATTCATACCGTTTTTTACAATACGGTCTTCCAAGGAATGGAATGTGATAATGGCAAGTCTGCCACCCCGGTTCAGTCGGGGAATAGCTGCGTCCATCACCTTTCGGACCGCGCCAAGTTCATCATTCACCGCAATACGGATCGCCTGAAAACTTCGCTTTGCCGGATGTTGCTTTTCTCGCAGTGCCGATGCCGGCATTGCCGAGCGGATCACATCCACCAGTTCCAGCGTAGTTTGAATCTGTTTTTCTTCCCGACGGCGGCAAATTGCAGCAGCGATCTGCGGTGCATATCGCTCCTCGCCGTAGTCGAACAGGATCCTGCGCAGTTCCTCATAGCTCCAGGTATTAACTACCGTTTCCGCTGTCAGGATATCGCCATTATTCATTCGCATATCCAGGGGCGCATCTGCCATATAGGAAAATCCACGCTGGCTGTCATCCAGCTGGGGCGAAGAAACGCCCAAGTCCAGCAGAATGCCGTCAACGCCATCGATTTCTAGATCATCCAAAACCTTGCTGATCTCACAAAAGTTGGAATGGACCAGTGTCACTTTGTCGCCAAAAGGCTTCAACCGCTCACCTGCTGCCTTCAACGCTACAGGGTCCCGATCGATACCAATGAGTCTGCCACTTTCCAGCCTTGCGGCGATCTGACTGGAATGCCCGGCACCTCCCAGGGTGCCGTCCACATAAGTGCCGTTTGGCTGAATGTTAAGTCCCTCAATACACTCATTCAAAAGAACGGAAATATGATGAAATCCACTCATAGTCCGATCGCCTCCAGAGAAGCCAACAGGTTTTCCGGAGTGAGGTTTTCTGCCTCGAAGGCTGCAAATTCTTTGCTGTCCCAAATTTCTGCCTGACCCGCTCTGCCTACGATCATCACATCCCGGTCAATACCTGCGTATTCCAGAAGGAACTGCGTCAGCGTAAAGCGGTATTGCTTATCCGGTGCGCACTGAGCAGCGTTCATAAAAATCAGACTTGTTGCTGCACCCTTTTGAGAAATAGGGAGTTTGTTGTAGTTATCGCTGAGGGTCTGCCAATCTGGTGCTGTATAGACTGTGAGACAACGATGACCGCAATTGACACCCAAAGTTACATAAAAGTCGCCACCCAGCTCCTCACGAAGCTTAGAAGGAACAAACAGACGGTTCTTGTCGTCCAGTTTTGCAGGGTATTTACCGATCATTTTATCTCACCTTCTCCATTTTGCACCACTTTGCTACCATTTTGCTCCACTTAACGACAGTATACAATGACAAAAACGAAAAATCAATCTTTTTTTGCAAAAAAATCAAAAAAAGTTTGAAAAAGCGTGTGTTTTTCCATTTTAGAACAGATGTTTTATAATGAATTGTTTAATTTTGGAAATGCAGAGTCTCTCCTTCCCAGATTCCCTGCACATAATTCAGTTTTTTCCCAGTACGCAAAAGGTGTTCAGAAAGAGGGCCTTCCACCTGTTCCTGAATCAGCCGCCGCAGATGCCGTGCGCCTTCCTTTGGATTACACCGCCTTGCCAACACGCCCGGCAACTCCGTTGGGAGTTGCAGCTGGATTCCCACCAAAGTAAGCCGTTCCCGTAGCTGCGTCAAATACTTATCGGCGATGGCGGCCAGTGCAGCTCCGGTCAAGGGCTCAAATGCTACGATCCGGTCAAGCCGCCCCAAAAATTCAGGAACAAATGCCTGGCGCAGTGCGCCTTCCCGTTCCTTGGCATTACCGGCAGGTCGGAATCCCAAACCATCTCCCCGCAGTGTACCTCCCACATTGGAGGTCATCACTACAATCGCGTTTTTGAAGCTGACTTTTCTACCTGTGGAATCAGTCAATTCTCCCTCCTCCATAATTTGCAGAAGAATTCCCGTGACATCGTGATGAGCTTTTTCGATCTCATCCAAGAGGACAAGGCAGTAGGGCTTTCTGCGAACCGCCTCAGTGAGTTTTCCCCCTTCCTCATAACCCACATATCCCGGAGGCGCGCCAATGAGTCGGGAAACAGATTGCTTTTCCATATACTCTGTCATATCCAGTCGAATCATAGCATCCCGGCTTCCATACATTTCCTCAGCCAGTGCCCGGCACAATTCCGTTTTTCCCACACCTGTAGGACCTGTGAACATCAGACAGGCCACTGGGCGGTTTGCATCACGGATATCTGAAAAACCGCGACGTACCGCTTCTGCAACTGCTTTGGTTGCTTCCGGCTGTCCAATCACAACTCTGGAAAGCGTCTGTTCCAAACATAATAGCTGTTCCCGTTCATCCGCACTGAGTCTCCCCACCGGTATTCCGGTTCGGGTGGATACCGCCCAGGCAATATCCGATGGAACAACTGCTCTAGGGCGACGATGTTCTCCAGCCTTAGCCGTTAATTTTTGCATTCTGTCCCGTAACTGAGCGGCTTTTTCAAATTGATTCTCCCGCACGGCCTCGTGTAGTTCCTGCTCCAGGGCACGGCGAGGCCCCAGTTTCCCAAGCCGCAGTTCCTCCATCCTGGCGTGAGAGGCGCCTTCATCCACAAGATCGATAGCCTTATCCGGTAAATACAAATCCGGCAGATAACGAACCGACAAACGCAACGCTTCTTTCAGCGCATCATCTGTAATGCGGATGTGATGATGCCGCTCCATTCCCGGCTTTAGCCCCCGCAGGATCGCCATTGCCGCCTCATAATTCGGTTCTTCCACCGTAACAGGACGAAACCGACGGTCCAAAGCCGGATCTTTTTCAATGTATTTACGATACTCCAGCAATGTGGTTGCTCCCAACATTTGCAGTTCACCCCGTCCCAACGCCGGCTTAAAAATATTGGCCGCATCAATGGCGCCCTCGGCTGCACCTGCCCCCACGATGGTGTGCATTTCATCCACAAAGAGGATCACATCCCCGCTTCTGCGAATCTCGGAGATCACATCACGCAGCCGTTCCTCAAATTCGCCGCGGTACTTCGTACCTGCCACCAAATTCGCCATATTCAAACTGATCAGCCGTTTATCCTTCAGCTGGGGCGGCACATTGCCGGCAGCCATCCGTTGGGCAAGGCCCTCAGCAATGGCTGTTTTTCCCACACCGGGTTCTCCCACCAGGGCAGGATTGTTTTTGTGCTTTCGGCAAAGGATACCGATAACGGTATCGATTTCCTGATCTCTGCCAATGACCGGCTCCATTTCCGGTACTTTCAGCAATAGGTCTTCGCTGAACTGTTCCAAAAGTTTCGTTGTAACCGCCTCCTTTTTGTTATCCTGGGAGAACTTTCTCTCCCATTGCAGATACTCCACCATTCGCGTAAACACTTCGCAGCAGTCTACTCCCACTGTCTCCAAAAGTATCCGGGCTGTCCCCTGTTCCTGCCGCAACAGCGCAAGTAGAATATGAGCGCAGTTTACGCTGCGGCTGCCATTGCGTTTCGCTTCCAGCATCGCGCTCTGTAAAGCGAATTCTGCGGCATCCGTGAGTCCCTGTGTCAGGGGCAGCTCTGCTGTGCCGACACCGCATTGCAAAACGATCAGATCCTGCAGCAACGGTGCTCCGATTCCAAAACTGTGCAGCATTTGCCCGACCCAACCTGGCCGCGCCGCCAATGCCAAAAGCAAATGTTGTGTTCCAACATAGCTATGGCCCATTTCTCTGGCATAGTTCCCCGCGTACAAGATCAAATGCTGGGCTTCTTCCGTATACCGCATATGCCACCCCCTATCCTGTGGATTTTCACCAAAGTCAGAAAAAAATATACTGTTCTGTAAAAAAAGGAATTGCATTTTATAAAATAGGTGATAGAATAGAGGTGCGTGATAGCGTTATACACGCAAAACACATAACACATACGGAGGGAAAATCATGGCATACAATATCACTGACGCTTGTGTCAAGTGCGGTTCCTGCGCTGACAACTGCCCCGTCGAGGCTATCTCTGAGGGCGACGAGAAGTACGTCATCGACGCTGATGTTTGTGTCAGCTGCGGTGCTTGCGCTGATAACTGCCCCGTCGAGGCCATCGAGGAAGGCTAATTCTTCCAAATCCGCACTCAGTCTGCGCACTCTGGTTTCCAGGCTGCGCAGGCTGATTTTTCTATTACGGAGGCTTTATGGAACAGTTCATTAACGGTTTTACCCTGGATACTCCTGCCGGGACATTCCCTTTGAGTACGGATTCCATCCTGCTTGCCCATTTTGCCCGTCTGCCAAAAAACGCTTCGGTGCTGGATTTAGGCGCTGGCTGTGGCACGCTGGGCGTGCTGCTCTGTGGCAAGGATACTCTGTGTCAGGTAACCGGCATCGAGATTTCCAAAACGGCCCATTTGGCCGCAGTTGATAATATCCACCGCAATCATCTGCAAGACCGTATGGAAAGTATATGCGCAGATCTGCGGGAAATAAACACATTGGTGCGTGCCGGCAGTTTTGACTGCTGCATTTCCAATCCTCCCTATTTTTCCGGAGGACCGGCCAGTCAAACGCTGCCAGAAGCCCGACGGGATGATCTTTGCTCGCCGCAGCAGCTGATGGAAGCTGCCGCCCGGGCTCTGCGATTTGGCGGAGACTTCTTTTTTGTCCACAAGCCGGAAAAATTGGCTCTTATGGTCACCTGCGCAGCAAATGCCGGCCTGGAACCCAAACGGCTTTGCACGGTGTATCATCACCCCGGTAGCGAAATCTCGCTGATTATGCTTTCCTGCCGCAAGGGTGCAAAACCGGGGCTTCTATGGGAGCAGTTGTACCTTTTTGACGAAAATGGCGCACCTACCCAGGAATACAAAAAGATTTACCACTTATAGGAGGCTATCTATGGCCGGAATGTTATACTTGGTCCCTACACCCATTGGCAATTTGGGTGACATTTCCATCCGATGCCGGGAAACGCTGGAACAGGCGGATTTTATTGCCGCGGAAGATACCCGGGTATCTTTGAAACTATTGAATCATTTGGGCATCAAAAAATGCCTTGTCAGCTACTACGAGCATAACAAGGCCTTAAAAGGCAATGTGATCATTGAGCGTATCTTAGCCGGTGAGACCTGTGCGCTGGTATCCGATGCGGGCAGTCCCGCTATTTCCGATCCCGGTGAAGACTTAGTGAAGCAGTGTGCAGAGGCAGGCATTACAGTCTGCGCCATTCCCGGTCCCTGTGCTGTGATCACAGCACTGAGCATATCCGGTCAATCCACAGGCCGTTTCTGTTTTGAAGGCTTTCTCTCCACGGCCAAAAAGAACCGCCGGGAGCATTTGGAATCCCTGATCGGTGAGCGCAGAACAATGATCTTCTACGAAGCGCCCCATAAATTACTTTCCACGCTGGAGGATATGGCTGCTGTATTTGGTAATGACCGTCCTATCAGTTTGTGCAGAGAGTTAACAAAGATCCACGAAGAGGTTGTACGCACCACTTTAGGTCAGGCTGTGGAAAAATATACCGAAAATCCGCCTAAGGGCGAATTTGTGCTGGTTCTTGCCGGTGCGCCTGAGGAAGCATCTGAGGTCGCATCCCCGGACGATGCTGCGGCATATGTCGCCAGACTGATGGAATCAGGCCTGAGTCGAAAGGATGCCATCAGGCAGACAGCTAAGGATCTGAATCTTCCCAAGAATGTAGTCTACGATGCAGCATTGACTTTATAACGGTAATCACGGCGGTTCCCAAAATGGGAACCGCCGCGTTTTTAGCACTTTTGGATTACTTCAATACAATTTTTGCAAAGATTTTTACCGTAGAAATTCACCAGCTTTTCATCACAGCCGCAAAACACACAGCGCGGTGAAAACTTCTGCAAAATGATCTGATCTCCCTCCACGAATATTTCCAAATCATCCCGCTCCATAAGTCCCATAGACCGCCGGATTTCCCGGGGAATGACCACTCTTCCCAAATCGTCCAGCTTGCGAATCATGCCTGTTGATTTCAAACCTAATCTCTCCTTTTTTTTCGAACAAGTATTTGTATATACATCATACTGCTTCCCCAAAAGTCTGTCAACTATAATTCTTACGGTCTGGACATCTTGGAAACGCGGTCACATATATTATTCCGAGGAGGGTTGTACTATGGTAATGAGTTGGATATGGACACTGATCATTGGGGTTTCCCTGATATTTTCGCTGCTTTTAGGAAACGGTAGCGCCCTTGCCGCCGCTGTTCCAGCCGGTGCGCAATTGGGCATTCAGCTGGCAATTTCTATGGCCGGCTCTATCTGTCTTTGGACCGGCGTTGGAAAACTAATGGAAAAAGCAGGGCTGACAGAATATCTTTCTGCTCTGCTTCGTCCACTGCTGAAACGTATTTTTCCCTCCACAAAGAAGAATCCCCGGCTTGCCCACCATTTAAGCGCCAATATCTGTGCCAATTTCCTGGGCCTTGGCAATGCGGCTACGCCAATGGGCATCCTTGCAACGAAGGAGATGGTAGATCAAAAGAATCCTACCCGGGCAAGCGACGAAATGTGCCGTCTGATCGTTCTGAATACGGCCTCCATTCAGTTTATTCCGGCAACCGTGGCCGCAGTACGGGCATCTCTGGGCAGCAATGCTCCTTTTGATATTCTGCCTGCAGTTTGGATCACCAGCTTCTGCTCCGCTGGGCTTGGGTTGACCGCAGCCATTTTGCTGGGGAAGGTATGGCGCCGTGATTGATTACATCGTCCCTGCCCTATTATTGGTGGCTTCCTTACTGACACTGCGAAAGAAAGAAAACGCCTATGATCTGCTGCTAAACGGTGCCACAGACGGACTGAAGCTGCTGGCTTCCATTGTTCCGGCATTGGTTCTTCTCTTAACAGCAGTGACGATGCTGAAGGCATCCGGAGCGATGGAGGTCATCAGTTCGGTCTTGGCACCGGTATTCCAATTTGTAGGTATCCCACCGGAAACGGCGCTTTTGGTTCTGATAAGACCTATCAGCGGCAGCGCGGCTTTGGCTGTTGGTTCGGATCTGATGGCGCAGTACGGGGTCAATTCGCTGGTTGGCCGCACAGTTGCCGTGATGCTGGGGTCGACAGAAACAACTTTTTATACCATCAGCGTCTATTTCGGTGCCGCCGGTATTCAGAAAACACGTTATACTGTGATCGCCGCACTGATCGCAGACTTTACCGGCTTTTTCGTCGCTTCCCTGACCACGCAGCTATTCTGGGGATAGCCGGTAAATGATTGTTTAACTGTGCAGCAAACTCGTTGCGAGGGCCGTTAGGCCCGTGGCAATCTCCCGGTGGAACTATCGTAATGCGGCGCAAAATTGTCTTTTGTACCTGAAGGTTGCCAGGTCCCGCTTTTGAGCGGCTTCTCGCAATGCATCCTGGGTTTTGTTTGGTCAAACTAACAATCATTTGTCGCAGCAACTTAACCAGCAGGAAAGTTTTATGTCCTGACACTCGATTGCAAACCGCCGGTCGCCGTGATAATATAATGTCACAAACCGGTTTTATAATATTACACAGGAGGAAACATAATGAACTTTGGTAAAACGATCGCTGAACTGCGAAAGAATAAGAATGTAACACAGGAAGAAATAGCTGCAGAATTGGGTGTCACCGCCGCGGCGGTGTCCAAATGGGAAAACGGTTACACCCTGCCTGACATTTTGATGCTCTGTACTCTGGCAGACTACTTTCAGGTAACAACAGACGCGTTACTTGGCAGAAATCCGGTTCCGGAGCAAGCGATCATTGTCGCGGATACAGAGGAACTCGGTCAAAAAATCGCCGATCTTGCCAAAAAATATGGTATTGAACCCGCGGTTATCCTTACGGACTACGAAACCGCTTTGGCTGTGGCACAGTATGAAGCAGAACACAAAAACCAGGTAAAATATCTCTTCAATGCCACATCTCACCCTCTTGCAGAAGAGGAAATGGATGACACACTCAGCATTCATCGCGTCAACGCATCCACATCAGACAAAACAGATGAGGCTTTTATATCTGCTTTTGAGCTATATCTGGAAAACAAAGACGTTTTTCTAAACTTCGTCACCAAATAAATCTATTTTGTCCGCAACGCAAAAACCGCTCACCTTTCGGTGAGCGGTTTTGAGCATTTTCAAGAGGGAGCTTCAATTAATAGAATCTCTTCTTATTCTTACGGGCAGCTTCAGACTTCTGCTTCCGCTTCAGGCTGGGGCTGACATAATGCTCGCGCTTCTTAACTTCAGCGATAACGC
>CAYVSU010000024.1:0-18656 GCA_964454215.1 uncultured Oscillospiraceae bacterium
TCCGTACCACCGACGTTACCGGCATCATCAACCTGCCCGAGGGCGTTGAGATGTGTATGCCCGGCGACAACGTTGTTATGAACGTTGAGCTGATCACCCCCATCGCTATCGAGAAGGGCCTGCGTTTCGCTATCCGTGAAGGCGGCCGTACTGTCGGTTCCGGTGTCGTCACCGAGATCTACGAGTAATCTCATAGCTTCACAACTGTGAAACAGATCCCCCAGCCAATTCCGGCTGGGGGATTTTTATGTAAAATTTTTGTAAATACTATTGGTTTGCTGGCAGATTTATGATATGATAATAAAAATGCTTTGAAATGAGGAAATGCTTTGAAAGAATTGCGGTCAAAAATTAAAGAAGCGCTGGTATCGTCGCTGCCGGTCATCGTTGTCGTCTACATTCTGGCGATGACGCCGTTGGTGGACTTATCGTCGGTGGAACTGATTACTTTCTCCATCGGTGCTGTGATGCTGATAACCGGTATCGGCCTGTTCAATATGGGTGCTGATCTGGCAATGACACCTATGGGTACGCATGTGGGTGCCGGCCTGTCCAAGCAAAAGAAACTTTGGCTGTTGCTGATTGTTTGCTTTGTACTGGGTATGCTGATCACCATAGCCGAGCCGGACCTGCAGGTCCTGGCCAAGCAGGTGAACAGTAAGATGCTGGTGTACTGGGTGGGCCTTGGCGTGGGCGCATTTCTCATCGTGGCCATTCTCCGTATTGTTTTCCGCAAGACCCTTGGCAGCATTTTGATGCTGTTTTATATGTTGCTGTTTGCTATGGCGCTGATGCTGATCACCAGCGGCAATGAAAGTCTGTTGCCTTTGGCGTTTGATTCCGGCGGTGTAACCACCGGTCCTATTACAGTTCCATTTATTATGGCGTTGGGCGTGGGTATTTCCAGCGTGTTGGGCGACCGGAAGAACAAGGAAAACAGTTTTGGTCTGGTGGCACTGTGTAGTGTTGGCCCGATTCTGGCAGTACTGATCCAGGGTATTTTTTCAAAAAGTTCTCCGAATGTACAGGTGGATGGTTATAATGCCAGTGAGGATATTCTCGGCAGCTTTCTCCACGCCATCGGCGCGAAAGCCGGTGAGGTGGCGCTGGCGTTGGGTATGATCGTGGTCTTTTTCCTGTTGTGTCAGTTTATTTTCCTGAAGCTGCCTAAGCGGCGTCTGCTGCGGATCGCTATCGGCGTTATTCTTACTTATCTGGGCCTTGTGATATTCCTGGCTGGCGTGGAAGTTGGCTTTATGCCCATTGGCTACAAGATCGGCCAGTCTCTGGCGGACACGAATCCAGCGCTGTTGATCGGTTTTGGTCTGGTCATTGGTGTTCTGGTGGTGCTGGCAGAACCTGCCATTCATGTGCTCAATTCCCAGGTGGAAGAAGTCACTGGCGGCTTGGTCCGCAAGAGAAGTATGATGCTGGGTCTGTGCATCGGCGTGGGCGCGGCCCTCGCGCTGAGCATGGTCCGAATTGTGTTCGATTTTTCGCTGGTGTACTACATTGTTCCTGGCTACTTCATTTCTCTGGCACTGAGCCTGTTCGTACCACCGGTGTATACCGCCATTGCTTTTGACTCCGGTGGTGTGGCCAGCGGACCAATGACATCCACATTCATCCTGCCCTTTGCCATTGGTGCCTGCGTGTCCATCCAGGGCGCTGAGAGCGTGTTGAGTGATGCTTTCGGCGTGGTGGCTATGGTGGCTATGGCTCCGTTGATCACCATCCAGCTGTTGGGCTTTAAGGGTATCGTAGCGGAGAAGGTCAGTGAAAAGCGGGCAATGAAGAAGATTCTGGATGCGGATGATCAGCAAATCATCAACTTTATGTAAGGAGGGGCGCATATGGCGAATATAGTAAATGAATCTGCCATTAAAAAACTGAAGCTCCTGTTTACAGTGGTGGATAAGCCGAAAGGCGAGTTTTATTTGGATGTGATCAGCCAGTTTGATGTTAATTATCAGATGCTGTTGTCGGGAAATGGTACGGCCACATCTAATCTTGTGGAGTTGTTTGGATTAAATATCAACAAAGCGGTGATCCTGAGTGTGATCCGGGAGGATATGACGGAAACGGTTATGAACTGCCTGGATGATAAGTTTACGACAATCAAAAACGGTAAGGGTGTTGCGTTTGCTGTGCCCCTGAGCAGTGTGATCGGCGTCAATTTGTATCAATTCCTCAGCAATAACCGTCTGAAGTGGGGGGAGTCATAATGAAGACAGAAAATCATGAAGTGATCTTTGCGATCGTTAATTCCGGCTTTGCCGATGATGTAATGGATGTTGCCCGCCAGCAGGGTGTACGGGGCGGTACGATCCTCAACGCCCGTGGTGTTGCCCGGGAAGAGGCTGCGGCGTTCTTTGGCATTACGCTTCACGAGGAGAAGGAAATCCTGATGATGGTAGTGGAAAAAGACATTCGGGACAATGTCCTTAATGCCATCTATAAGGAAATGGGTATGGCGAAAGCCGCCCGGGGCATTGCCTTTAGTCTTCCCGTATCCGACGTTGCCGGTCTTGCGCAAAAGATTGAAGAACCCAATCAGGAAGACTGATTCTAAAAAAGTCCTCTGCTGACCAGCAGAGGACTTTTTACAGCAAATTTTACGACAAGCATTCAAATTTTTTCTGAATTCCGGTTTGATTTTGGTTTTCTGTTAACGGTGGTGCTCACTTATTTCGTTTTGGATTGGATGTGAGGCCCAGGAGGTAATCCACAGAAACATTATAGAAATTGGACAGTTTGATCAGAACATCCGTAGGAATATCCCGCTGACCCAGTTCGTAGTTGCTGTAAACCTGCTGGGAGCAGCTTAGGTAATCCGCAAGCTGGCGTTGCTTTATATCATGGTCTTCCCGCAGATTCCGAATGCGCTGATACATGTCATCACCTCGGACATAGGATACCACACTGCAAAATTTTGTATTGACAAATACCGCAAAATGCGGTACACTAATTATGTCTCATCTTCCCGTCCGTCCCAGGTGGCTGCAGATTTGGGGGAGTGACGGACGTAAAATATTTCTGCAGAGGAAAAGCACCGCCGATCGGCGGTGCTTTTTATGTTGCGATGCGGGTCTGTAAGCCGGGTTCTGTCTTGACAGCCATCTATCTAGACCCAAGATCGCTCTTGGGTTCAAGCCGCCTCCTCGGAGCGATTGGGCAGATCGTATGCCCCTCCACGGCGTTGCTTCGGGATAGAGTTTACATCGTAAAACCTGTATTACTACAGGCCGGGTGGGCTCTTACCCCACCTTTTCAACCTTACCTTGCGGCGGTATATTTCTGTTGCACTTGTCCTGGGGTCACCCCCGGCGGGCGTTACCCGTTATCCCTGCCCTGTGAAGCCCGGACTTTCCTCACCTGCAGCTTTTCAGCTTGCAGCCGCGGCTGTCCGACCCGGTCGCGGGAATATTGTAACCCAAAGATGGCGTATTGTCAAATATCACGCAAAAAAATCCCCTCAAGAGAGGGGATTTTTAAGGAAAGCTATGTAAAATTTATTTCTTCTTAGGGTTCAGAACGAACATATCAACAACTACCAGCAGGGCATACACAAACAGGAATACCCAGGAAGTCCAGTGAGCGGCGATAGTGAGCGTAACGCCACTCTTAGAGGGCTTGCACATAGCATAGAGGATGATCTGCACCAGAGCAGCAACAGCGCCCAGAACACCAACTACGAACAGCGGGCTCTTGCCCTTGGCCTTGCTGGCGACGAACTTATCATACAGGTCCATATTGTTGTTTTCCTTCAGGAAATACAGCACACCAATAACAGCGATGACCAGATTCACAATACCGAACAGAATATTGCCAATCAGAGCCATAATGAACTCGCCATCAGAACCTTCTCCAAAGAGATCCTTGACAGGACCGGTTGCAGATCCCATTTTCTGACCGCCATAGGAGTAGGTGGCCTTGACGTCGTAGGTGTTGAAGATATTCATAATAGCGAGGACCAGAGCGAGGATGGCAACAACGACCAGGATGTACTTCAGGTACAGCTTGAGGGATCCGGCCATATTACCCAGGTTGAGGGATGCGGCAGGTGCTGCGGAAGCAGCGTTGGGATTTACAGGAGCAGCCTGCTGGGGTGCGTCCTGCTGAGAAGCGCCGCAAACGCCGCAGAACTTGGCATCATCAGAAATTTGCGCGCCGCAGTTTTTACAGAACATAGAATTTACCTCCTTCAAATTTAAGCTTAAATTAAGCTGCCTTTATTTTACAATTAAAAGAAACGCTTGTCAATATAAAATCAAGAATGCTCCGGCAATCAAATATTCTTGCAAATTCCCTCAATAAGGGATATACTATTGGTAAAGAGTGGGCAAATGATTGTTTAGTGCAGCAAATGTGTTGCGATTGGGTTTCCCTTGCTGTGTTATTGCGATGGCCGTTAGGCCTGAGGTGACCAAAGGGAATGCCTGCGGTGCAATCTCCTGTAAATTACTGTCATACACAGCCGTAAGAGGAGATTCCAGCGACCCCTGCGGGGCATCGGAATGACATCCTTATACTTTGTATTGTGCAGTAATCGATCATTTGTCCATATGACCTTTGAAATAAGGGGAATTTGATATGACAGCGTTTGAAAGTTTTTTCACATCCTTGAAGAATAAACCCGTTGCAGTGCTGGGCTTGGGTGTCAGCAACCGCCCGCTGGTGCGACTGCTGCTGGAATTTGGCTGCGATGTTACCGGTTGCGACCGGACAGAACGGGAAAAACTGGATGCGGAAGTGCTTGAGTTGGAGCGGCTTGGATGCCACCTCAGTGTTGGTGAAGGATATTTAAACGAATTGAAAGCCCAGATCGTCTTCCGTACGCCGGGTATGCATCCGGGGAATCCGGCGCTGATGGCTCTGCAGGAAAAGGGCGCGGAAGTGACCTCAGAAATGGAAGCATTTTTTGAAGTCTGCCCCTGTGATATCATCGCGGTCACCGGCTCTGACGGCAAGACTACCACGACAACTTTGATTTCTGAAATGCTGAAAGCAGAGGGGAAAACAGTTTGGCTGGGCGGCAATATCGGAACGCCGCTGCTGCCTTTGGTGCGGCAAATGAAAGATACGGATGTGGCAGTTGTGGAATTGAGCTCCTTCCAGTTGATGGATATGCGGCGCAGCCCCAGGATCGCGGTGGTGACGAATCTGTCTCCCAACCATCTGGATGTCCATAAAGATATGGAGGAATATGTGGAGGCGAAAAAGAATATTTTCCGCTTTCAGTCCAATCAGGATTTGCTGGTGATCAACGGGGACAATTCTATCACTGCCGGACTTGTGGGCAACGGCCTTACCCGCAGCTTTACCCGGCAGGGAGATGGGGATGTCTGCCTGAAAGATAATGTTATTTGCCGAAATGGGCAGCCGGTTTTGCAGGTGGCAGATATTCTGATTCCCGGCGTCCACAATGTGGAAAACTATATGGCAGCCATAGCGGCAGTGGAGGGCCTGGTTTCCGACGAGACCGTCCGTGCCGTGGCAAAGACCTTTGGCGGTGTGGAGCATCGCATTGAGCTTGTACGGATCAAAGACGGTGTGCGGTTTTATAACGATTCCATCGCCTCCAGTCCCAGCCGCACCATTGCCGGCCTGCGGAGCTTCCCGGAAAAGGTGATTTTGATTGCCGGCGGTTATGATAAGCACATTCCCTATGATGTTTTGGGTCCGGAAATTTGCGCTCACGTCAAAAAACTGTTTTTGGGCGGCGCAACCGGTCCGCAAATTCGGGAGGCGGTGGAAGCCTGTGATGCAGAGAAACCGGAAATCGTAGATTGCGGCACATTTGAAAAGGCGGTGCTTTCCGCCGCCACGGCAGCAGAGCCGGGTGATGTGGTGCTGATGAGCCCGGCCAGCGCAGCCTTTGATCAGTTCAAAAATTTTATGGTTCGGGGCGCATACTTTAAGAAATTGATTATGGAGCTGTAATATGGATATTTCCAAGTATACAAAAATTGCCAGAAAAGCCCTGAAACTTCGCTATTGCGGCGGGGTGATCGTGGCAGCAGGCAGTGCTTCCCGAATGGGCGGGATAGACAAAGTGATGGCACCTTTGGGTGGCGAGCCGATGATCGTCCATACTGTACGGGCGTTCCAAAACTGCGATGCCATCAAAGAAATCGTTATTGTAACCCGGCAGGATCTTTTGATGCCGGTAATGGATCTTTGTCGGAATTTTGACAAGGTTACTGCGGTGATCGTAGGGGGGAACAGCCGCCAGGAATCGGTTCACAACGGCCTTTACGCTTTGTCGGAAAAGGTGAAGCTGGTGGCAGTGCAGGATGGCGCAAGACCTTTGGTCACCTGGCAAGTCATAGACCGCACAGTTCGTGCCGCTAACTCCTATGGCGCGGCGGCACCGGCGATACCGGTGAAGGATACAGTCAAGGTGGTCAAAGGCGGAATCGTCGCCGAAACGCCGGACAGAAGCACCCTGAAAGCGGTGCAGACACCTCAGGTTTTTGATCTGGATCTGCTCCAGGGCGCGCTGGAAAAGGCAAAACAGGACGGTGTGGACCTGAACGATGACTGCGCTGCTGTGGAGCGGTTGGGGATGTCTGTGAAGATCGTGGAGGGTGACGAAAAGAATATCAAGGTCACCACGCCCGTGGATCTAAAGATCGCAGAGCTGTTTTTGGAGGAGCAAAAATGAGAATCGGACACGGTTATGATGTGCATCGGTTTGCTGAGGGTAGAAAATTGATCCTCGGCGGCGTGGAAATACCATTTCATATGGGCTTGGACGGACATTCAGATGCGGATGTACTGCTCCACGCGGTGATGGATGCCCTTTTGGGTGCCGCCGCTTTGCGGGATATCGGCTATCATTTCCCGGATACGGATATGCGTTATAAGGACGCGGATTCCCGAGTACTACTGCGTGCGGTGAAGGAAAAGCTGGATGCAGCCGGCTACCGGATCAGCAATGTGGATGCAACTGTAATTGCCCAGGCCCCTAAGATGAAATCCTATATTCCGCAAATGATGGAAAATATTGCCGAAGATTTGGAGATGGACAGGGGCAGAGTCAATGTTAAGGCTACCACAGAGGAACATCTTGGGTTTACCGGCAATATGGAGGGAATGTCCTGCCACGCGGTGTGCCTGCTGGAAGAATGAGAAACCGCAAAAAATGAACAAATTAGACCCTCCCGGCATAGTTTGGTGCCGGGAGGGATTTTTTATGAAAAATCAATGGCTGATCACCTTTCGATCCGTAACCTTTGCGCAAAAAGGGGAAAAAATACTCAAGCAGGCAGGTGTGGAATGTATCCTGCAGCGGACACCTAAAGAGCTGTCCCGCCGGGGTTGCGGCTATTGTCTGCGGCTGCGGGGAAATTTGGCGTTTCGTGGGGCTGAATTACTGCACCAGGCGGAGTTGCCTTTTGAAAAAGTATACGCATTATCGGATGATGGGCATCCGGAGGAGCGGATGCTATGACCTACCTGGATAACGGCGCCACCTCGTTTCATAAGCCGGAAACGGTAAGACTGGCGATGCTGACCGCTATGGAGCATTGCGCCAATCCCGGCAGAGGTGGCTATGGGGCGGCAATGGCTGCCACAAAAACGGTCTACCGCTGCCGGGAAACAGCGGCTTCGCTGTTTGATTGCCAGCCGGAGCAGGTGGTGTTTACAGCAAACTGCACGCACGGCCTGAACATCGCTATACGGTCATTGGTAAAACCCGGTGATCGGGTAGTGATCTCTGGGTTCGAGCATAATGCGGTGACCCGTGTTCTTCACGCCATTGGTGCAAAGGTTACGGTTGCCGGGCACAGACTGTTTGATTGGCAGGATACTTTGGCGGAATTTGAAGCGGCGCTGAAGTCCGGTGTGGACGCAGCGGTTTTTACCCATGTTTCCAATGTTTTTGGTTATATTCTGCCTGTGGTACAAATGGCTGCGCTGTGCCGGGGATACGGCGTGCCGTTTGTTATGGATGCTGCCCAATCTGCCGGCATTTTGCATATTAGTCTGCAGCGTTTGGGAGCGAATTATATTGCTATGCCTGGACACAAAGGGCTGCTGGGCCCCCAGGGGACAGGACTGCTGCTTTGCGGCAGCGTGCCAGAGCCCTATCTCTTTGGCGGCACCGGCAGCGATTCCGTGAATCAAAAAATGCCGGAGGATCTGCCTGAGCGTGTAGAGGCGGGCACCCTGAATGTGCCGGGAATTGCAGGACTGAATGCGGGGTTGCAATATCTGCAAAATATGGGCATTGAGACTGTTTTTCGCCGGGAACGGCAAGCAGCCGCATTGTGCGCACGGATACTGCGGAAAGCAGGCTGGCAGGTGTTTACCGGCCAGCATCAGGCAGGTACGGTATCCTTTGTGCCTGACAGGGATTGCGAGGAATTGGCGCAGCTATTAGGAGAGCGCGGTGTGGCGGTGCGGGCTGGCCTTCATTGTGCGCCGCTGGCTCACGAAAGTGCCGGCACGCTGCAAACCGGTACGGTTCGTGTCAGCTTTGGGCACGATGCCTCATTGCGACAGGTGGATGCACTGGAATATGCCTTGCAAAGATGCCGGAATTCATAAAATATTTTCAGTTTTCTATTGCTATCGCGGCACAAATCCGTTATAATATACGGATAATAGGATAGTTATGCGAACTGGTCAAAACAGTTTATTTTACGGATAGAAAAAGGGTAGGTGTTCAGGAATGGATGTGCTCAAAAATATAGGGCAACAAATCGTGAATATGCGATTGACGGATTATTTGGATATCATTATTGTTGCATATTTGCTTTACCGCATATTGCCGCTGTTTCGGACCACTGGTACAATGCGCATCGCAAAAGCGGTAGTCGTTATTGTTATCGTGGCGTGGTTGACAGAAATTTTTGAGCTGTATACCTTGAACTTCGTTTTGAGCCAGTTTCTGCAGATCGGTTTGATCGCAGTTGTGGTTTTGTTCCAGCCGGAATTAAGACGGATGATGGACCACTTAGGCAATATGAAGTTCCGTAAATTCTTAGGTGTGGAAAAGCCTTCACCGGAGATGGAACCCATCATCACCCAAACGGTTGCCGCCTGTGAAGTTATGAGCCGGGAGCGGATCGGCGCGCTGATCGTGTTTGCCCGGGAAGAACGGTTGGAGGAATATTTTAAAACCGGCACTATGATCGATGGCGAAGTATCAGAGCAGCTGATCCGCAACATCTTTTTCCCGAAGGCGGCACTGCACGACGGTGCTATGATCATCCGCGATGGCAGGATCGTGGCAGCCGGATGCGTTCTCCCCCTTTCGGAAAGCAGTCGCTTGAGCGCGGACCTGGGAACCCGGCACCGCGCCGGTGTGGGTATGAGTGAAGCCTCCGATGCGTTGGTGGTCATCGTTTCCGAGGAGACCGGTACGATCTCTGTGGCGGTAGGCGGAATGCTCAAGCGTCACCTGGCTTCCCAAACCCTGGAGCGCTTGCTGCGCAATGAGCTTTGCAAGGATGAGAATCCCGTAGATGAAAACCTGGTGGTACGGCTGCGCCAAAAGCTGCAGAAGAAGGATAAGGAGGATCAGAAATGAAAAGAAAAGTTCTCCATTTGATCCTTGCAATCGCAGTTGCTTTTGGCCTGTGGCTATATGTGATCACAACGGTCAATCCCGGTTATGAAACCACATTTTACAATATCCCCGTGGTACTGACCAATGAATCTGTTTTGGCAGACCGGGGCTTGATGCTGGATATGGAAACCACACCGACGGTGACGCTGAAGCTTTCCGGAAACCGCAGTGAACTGATCCAGTTGGATAACAGCAATATTACCATCACTGCAGACCTGTCCCGGATTTATGTGGCGGGCAGTCAGTCCTTAAGCTACACCATTTCTTATCCCGGCAATGTATCCACAGGCTCCATTGAGGAACTTTCCAAATTGCCCGGTACCATTACGGTGACCACCGTGGCAACCGCTACCAAAACGATCCCCATTACTCCCAATTTCAGCGGATCCACTCCCGAAGGTTACCTGTGGGACCCGGAGGATGCAGTGCTGAGCGTGAAAACGGTGAAGGTCCATGGACCCGCCAGTGTGGTGGAGAAGATAACCCAGGCAAAGTTCTCTGTGGATATGAATGGCCGCACAGAATCTGTTTTCGAAACTTTTGCACTCACGCTGTGCGATGCCAATGGCAATCCCGTGGAAACGGATCGGATCACTGCTGATGTTACGCAAGTGGATATGAGCCTGCGCGTCCAGCGGTACAAGGATGTTTCTCTTGTGCTGAATGTGACCTATGGCGGCGGCTCCACTGCGGAGAATACCCTGATCACGATTGACCCTGCGGTCGTTGCAGTGTCCGGTTCTGACCAGCTGTTAGACAGTATGGGCGATACACTGGTCCTCGGCGAACTGGATATGAAGGAGATCCTGATGGAACTGCTGGGCAGCGACACGGAAAACGATCTGAAAGAATCCTGGACCGGTAGCTTTGATATCATACTGCCGGATGGCACAGAAAACCTCTCTAATGTGGAAACTGCGACCGTAACGGTTACTTTCACCGATCTTATGGTGAAAAAACTGACGGTAAGGGATATTGAGATCAAGAATCTGATGCCGGGCTTTACGGCTACTGCGATTACCAAAAATTTGAATGTATATGTTTGTGGCCCGACAGACCAGATGGAAGAACTGACTGCGGATGATTTGACCGCAGTGGTGGACCTGTCCTTTGTGACAACAACGATGGATGAAAAGATAGCTGCCGAGATTTTGCTGGATACTTCCCGCTTTGGCAGCGTGGGAGTAATCGATGCCGGCAAACCCATCATCAGGGTCACTGTTGAACAGGTTCCCGATCCTACGGCGGGAACCGTAACAGAATAATCGTCGGGGAAATTTGGAAAGAAGATTTGATAAAATAAGGCGGAACCATAGAAAAGGGGATAATGACCTTGATTAAAAGTATGACCGGTTATGGCCGCGCGGTGGAAACCGTAAACGGCAGAGAAATTACTGTGGAGCTGCGCTCCGTCAATAACCGCTATCTGGATTGCTCTGTTAAGCTGCCCAGAAGTGTTTCCTTTGCAGAAGAGGCGGTGAAGCAGCAGATCAAGCAGGCAGTTTCCAGAGGCAAAGTGGAGATGTTTATCTCCATCAAATCGGAGACCGGTGCGGATACCACCATCACACTGAATAAAGCAGTGCTGGAAGGCTATTTGGCAGCTATGCGGCAAATGGTGGAAACGTGCGGTGTGGCAGATGACATCAGTGTATCCACTTTGTCCCGTCTGCCGGAGGTGTTCTCCGTGGAGAAACCGGAGGTGGACGAGGCGCAGCTGCAGGCGGATGTTCTGAGCGTCGTGAAACCTGCGCTGGAAAGCTATAATGCAATGCGCACTGCAGAAGGCGCGGCACTGGACGCAGACCTGCGCAGCCGCGGCAACACCATTCTTACTCTGGTGGCAATGGTAGAAGAGGGTAATGCTTTGACGGTTTCCTCTTACCGGGCCCGATTGGAAGCCAAGCTGATGGAAGTGCTGGGCAATACCAATATCGACGAAAGCCGGATCCTTACCGAGGCTGCGATCTTTGCGGACAAGGTGGCGGTGGACGAAGAAACAGTCCGTCTGCGCAGCCATTTGGCACAGATGAATGCTATGCTGGACGGCGGCGGTGCCATCGGAAGAAAATTGGATTTCCTGCTGCAGGAAATGAATCGGGAGGCCAATACCATTGGCTCCAAGTGCACGGATGTGAATTTGGCCCGGATCGTGGTGGACATTAAGGCGGAGTTGGAGAAGATCCGCGAGCAGACCCAAAACATTGAGTAAGGTGACGAAATGAAGCTGATCAACATTGGTTTTGGTAACTTGGTGGCTGCTGGCCGGGTTCTGGCTGTGGTAGCGCCGGATTCCGCACCGATCAAGCGAGTGGTGCAGGAGGCTAAGGAGCGGGGCATGCTGATCGATGCATCCTACGGACACAAGACCAAGTCTGTTCTTTTGATGGACACAGACCACGTGATTCTCTCCTCGCTGCTGCCGGAGCAGATCCAAGAACGCTGGAAGAATACGGAGGAGAAAGTATGAGCAAAGGAAAACTGTTTGTGATTTCCGGAGCTTCCGGTGTGGGAAAAAGCACGGTTCTTGCCAGGGTGATGGCGGCACGAAGCGACCTTCGTTTCTCTGTTTCCGCCACTACGAGAGCGCCCAGACCCGGTGAAGTGGATGGCATAAACTACTATTTTGTCACTAAGGAACACTTTTTGGGTATGATTGCCAGGGGCGAATTTGTAGAGTATGATGCCCATATGGACAACTACTATGGAACCCCCGCTGCACAGCTGGATGAAAAACTGTGCAGTGGCAGCGTCATTTTGGATATTGAGCCCAACGGTGCTTTTGCAGTGCGAGCGAAGCGACCCGATGCGGTGCTGATATTCATTGCGCCGCCCTCTGTGCAGGAGTTGGAAGCCAGACTTCGGGGCAGAGGCGATACCTCCGCAGAGCAGATGAAGCTGCGGTTGGAGCGGGCCGGCTGGGAGATGGAACAAAGTGCACAGTACAACTACATAGTGATTAACGACCGGGTGGAAACCTGTGCCGATCAAATTTTACGTATCATCGCCGATCATTGCGGTGAGGAATAATGGAGGAAAATAATTATGCTGTACCCCCCTGTTGCTGATTTATTGAAGGATGTTCAGAGCCGCTATCTGCTGGTAAATGTGGTTGCCCATCGGGCACGACAGATCGCCACAGAGGCGGAAGAGTTTGGTGAGGAACTGACGGAAAAGCCGGTTACACTGGCAATCCAAGAAGTGGCTGACGGCAAACTGAGTGCAGGATTAAAAGAAGAATATATGAACTAACAGAAAGGGGAGGGCATCTATGATCGCAAAGATTGCGGTTTCTGCGGCAACTTTTGCCATAGACAAGCCCTATTCCTACCGAGTCCCCAGTGGAATGATCCTTTGTCCCGGTATGCGAGTGACGGTTCCGTTTGGGCGGGGAAATCGCCGTACGGAGGGTGTTGTGATCGCGCTGGAGCAAGGCGAAGAAGATCGCCTGAAGGCGGTGGATCGCTGCTTGGATGAAACGCCTCTGATCTCTGGGCAGATGCTGCATTTGGCGGCGTTTCTGCGGGAACGCTATTTCTGCGGTTTTTATGATTGTCTCCGGGCAATGCTGCCAGCACCGCTGTGGTTTCAAACCAAGGTCACTTACCGACTGACGGAAGACCTTTCCTGGCAGCAAAAATGCACAAAAAAGGATGCTTTGGCCTTACTGGAGCTGGTGCAGGCTCTGGGTGGCGAGGCAGAGGAATCCGCTTTGCGCCAGGTAATTGGCCAGGAAGATGCGTTGCATTCTGCGCTGGCTTACTTGATCCGAAAAAAATGGATACACAGCGAGAATGAATTTCTGCGAAAACTGGGAGAAAAAACCGAAAAGATCGCTACTTTGGCAGTCAACCCGGAAGAAGCGCTGGAATACGCAGCGAACAGACCAAAATCCGCCGCTATGCAGCGCTCTGTGTTGGAGCTGATGTGCAGCATCGGCAGTGTTTCTGTTAAGGAACTGTGCTACTATACCGGCGCGGCGGTAACTACTGTAAAACGGCTGGAAAAACAGGGTTTTTTGGAACTGTCCGAGCGCCCGGTACTGCGGTGCAAGGATATTCGCCCTGCGGTGCTCTCCGGTCCGCTGATGCTAAATAAAGCGCAGCAGGAAGTGTATGAGGGATTGTATGCGCAGATGCAGAGCCGTAAACCCGCAGCAGCACTGCTGCACGGCGTTACCGGCTCGGGAAAAACGTCCGTCTACCTGAAATTGATCCAATCAGCATTGGAAGCAGGCAAATCGGCAATGCTTTTGGTGCCGGAAATTGCGTTGACACCTCAGCTGTTGAGTTTACTGGCTGCCCATTTCGGACAGCAGGTGGCGATTCAACACAGCAGCCTGTCTGCCGGCGAGCGACTGGATCAATGGAAACGAATCCGCAACGGCGATGCTAAGGTCATTGTTGGCACGCGCAGTGCAGTGTTTGCTCCGGCACAAGAATTGGGCTTGATCATCCTGGATGAAGAACAGGAGCATTCCTATAAATCAGAAAATCTCCCCCGGTACGATGCAAGGGAAGTTGCTCTGTGGCGGGGTGTGAAAGAAAGTGCATTGGTGCTGTTCGGCTCTGCCACACCTACCGTGGAAACGATGTACCGGGCAAAGCAGGGAATTTACCAGCTGTATACCTTGCCGGAGCGCTATAACGGCGCACCGCTGCCTGCAGTGCAGATTGTGGATATGCGTGAAGAAGTGAAAGCCGGAAATGATCTGTCCTTCAGCAATTATTTGCTGGACAGAATTGGGATGACACGGCAAAACGGAAAGCAAACGGTGCTGTTCCTCAATCGCCGGGGAGATTCCCGGGCGTTGGTGTGTGTGGATTGTCGGGAAGCGCCGGAATGCAAACGCTGCAGCGCAAAATTGGTGTACCACAGTGCCAACGAGCGATTGATGTGCCACCATTGCGGATACTCTCAGCCGGTGCCACAGCGCTGTCCGGTTTGCGGAGGGCCCTTAAAGCGGGTGGGTACGGGAACGCAAAAAGCGCAGCAGGAGCTGCAAAGCGCATTTCCCGATATGGAGATCGCCCGGATGGACACGGATACCGTCAGCGCGGTCAATACCCACGAGAAAATTTTGTCCCATTTTACGAAAGACAAGGTTCCTGTTCTTTTGGGAACGCAAATGGTTGCCAAGGGCTTAAATCTACCGGATGTGACGCTGGTTGGCGTGCTGGATGCGGACTCGGGACTTTACTGCGGCTCTTACCGAGCGGCAGAAACCACCTTTAATATACTGACGCAGGTAGTGGGCCGGGCCGGTCGGGGCGATGTGCCCGGGCAGGCGGTGATCCAGACAATGGTGCCGGAGCATCCGGTGATCAACCTTGCGGCCAGACAGGACTATGCCGGTTTCTATGAGCTGGAGCTGGGCTTGCGGAAGGTGCAGAGTCTGCCACCGTTCGGCGATGTGGCATCAGTGACCTTTGTGGGAATGGAAGAAGCTCACGTTTTGCGGGGCGCGGCAAAATTCCGCGACAGCCTGCAGGCCTGCCTGAAGGACGTGGCATACCAAAATGAAAAATGTCAGATTTTGGGCCCCGCACCTTGTGCGGTACCGAAGATCAATTATCATTTCCGTTACCGTTTGACTCTGCGCTGTCAGATGAGTCGAAACTTGCGGCAACTTATGGCACATATGCTGCGGCAGTTTATGCAGGATAGCGCAAATCGGGGTGTATCCGCCTTCGCGGATGTAAACGGACTTGAGGAATGAGAGGAATAAACAATGGGAATCCGAAAAATTTTAACTGATCAAGAGCCAGCTTTGCATAAGGTTTGCCGTCCGGTGGAAAAGTTTGATTGGCGGCTGCATAAGCTGCTGAATGATATGCACGATACCCTCATCGAATCCAACGGCGTTGGCCTTGCAGCTCCGCAGGTTGGTATTTTGCGCCGGGTGGTGGTTGTGGATACCGGTGAAGAAATTCTGGAACTGGTAAATCCCGTGATTTTGGAAACCGATGGCGAACAGACCGGCGCAGAGGGCTGCCTCAGTGTGCCTGGGCGCTACGGTCTGGTGACCCGTCCTTACTATGCAAAGGTGCGGGCGCAGGATCGCCACGGCGAATGGTTTGAGGTTGAAGGCGAGGAATTGATCGGCCGCTGCTTCTGTCACGAGCTGGATCATTTGGATGGCATTCTTTACACGGAGAAGATGGAACGTTTCCTGACAGAAGAAGAGCTTTACGCAGAGGAGTAATGGGAGGAAAACACTTGAGAGTTGTGTTTATGGGCACGCCGGATATTGCGGCAACCTGCTTGAAAAGAATCCTTGACGATGGATTTACGGTGGTGGGTGTTTACACCCAGCCGGATCGACCCAAGGGTCGGGGAATGAAAATGGTTGCGCCGCCGGTGAAGGAATTGGCGCTGGCCCATAATATTCCCGTGTTTCAGCCTGAAAATTTCCGGAGCGACGAAACGGTGGAAACACTGCAGAGATTGCAACCCGATGTGATCGCAGTGGTGGCTTATGGCAGACTCCTACCTCAGCGGGTGCTGGACATTCCCAAGTGCGGCTGCATCAATATTCATGCCAGTCTGCTGCCCGCCTACCGGGGCAGTGCCCCCTATCAATGGGCAGTACTGGACGGTTGCGAGGAAACCGGCGTGTCAGCGCAGTATATGGTGCGGGAACTGGATGCCGGCGATGTGATCGATGCGGTCAAGACACCCATTGGCAAAAACGAAACCGCCGGCGAACTACTGGATCGATTGGCCGTTTTGGGCGCAGAGCTTTTAAGCAGTATTCTGCACCGGGCAGAATGCGGCGACGTATGCTGCGGTTGCCCCCAGGATCCGGATTGCGTCAGTTTTGCGCCGATGCTGGATAAATCGATGTGCCCGATTGATTGGACAAAGCCTGCTCAGCAAGTGCACAATCAGGTTCGTGGTCTGCATCCCTGGCCGGTTGCCACAGCCCGGATCGGCGGCAAAACCTTCAAGATCCACCAAACGGTACTTGTTGACGGCCAGGGCGAACCCGGGCAGATCCAGGGTTTGACCAAAACCGGTCTTGTGGTCACCTGTGGCGAGGGTGCGGTGGAGATCCGTTCTCTGCAAGCTGAGGGAGGCAAACGGATGAGTGCGCCGGATTATTTCCGGGGTCATCCTTTGGAGCTTTGATATGAATGCGAGAAAAACCGCGTTGGATGCACTGATCGCCTGCCGAAAACAGGGAGGCTGGTCCAACGGCGTTTTAAAAGAATACATTGCCCGGGATCAACTGGACAGCCGGGATGCGGCGTTGGCTGCACGGCTGTGCTACGGTGTGCTGCAGAACCGGTATTTGCTGGATCACTATTTGCAGCAGCTTTTAACGGGAAAAGTAAAGGATCTGCATCCTGTGGTCCGGGATATTCTCCACGTGGGATTGTATCAGATCCTTAAAATGGACAAGATCCCTGACAGTGCGGCGGTAAATGAATCCGTCACGCTGACGAAAAAATACTGCCGCAATCAGCGGTGGGCCCAGGGGCTTGTGAACGCGGTGCTGCGTAATGCGGTCCGCAATCGGGAAACCCTACAGCAACCCACGACGCTGGAGGCCCAGTACAGCCACCCACAGGTGCTGATCAACCTGCTGCGGGAGTCTGTGGATGAAAAGCTGCTAGAGCCGATGCTCAGCGCCAATAACGCCACTCCACCTACGGTGGTGCAGGTTAACACCCTGCGGACAACGGCCACGGGTTTGCTGGAAAAATTGATCAAGGAGAATGTGCAGGCACAGCTCCATCCTTGGCTGGCGGATTGTTTGGTACTGAGCAATACCGGAAACATCGAAAAACTGCAGAGTTTTCGGGAAGGTCTCTTTTATGTGCAGGACGCTGCTGCAAAGCTGAGTGTGCTGTGTGCGCAGATCCCTGCAGGGGAGCGTGTGCGGGTGTTGGACTGCTGTGCCGCACCCGGCGGCAAGAGCTTTGCTGCGGCTGTTGCGATGGGCGACACAGGACACATCATTTCTTGCGATATTCACGCCCATAAAACGGAGCTGATCCAAAACGGTGCCCGGCGTCTGGGGTTAACCAATATTTCCGTCCGGCAGCAGAATGCTACGGAATTTGTGCCCCAGTGGCAGAATCAAATGGATGTGGTTATTGCGGATGTGCCTTGCTCTGGGTATGGTATTATCCGAAAAAAACCGGATATTCGCTATAAAGATCCGGATTCTATGCAAGATTTGCCTCAATTGCAGTTGCAGATCCTGCAAAATCAGGCCCGGTATGTAAGACCCGGCGGCACACTGTTATACTCCACCTGTACGCTGTTGCGGCGGGAGAATGAGGCGGTGGTGGCGCAATTTCTTGGGCAAAACCCGGATTTTCATACAGAAAGGCTGCCGTTGCCTGCGGTGTTCCCGGAAAATGGGAGCGGTATGCTGACTTTGGTGCCGGGGCAGTACGATACAGACGGCTTCTTTATCTGCCGTATGCGGAGGAAAGAATGAACGGGAATTTGAAATCTATGACCCTGCCGGAGATCGGTGCAGTCCTGAAGGAACTGAATCAGCCGGCATTCCGGGCAAAGCAGGTCTATAGCTGGCTCCATAAGGGCGTCCGCAGCTATGAGGAGATGACGAATCTTCCCAAAGCTTTGCGGGATGCTTTGGCAGAGCAGCACCCAATTCACGCGCCGTCGGTCGTCCGTAAGCAGGAATCCCAAAAAGATGGAACCATCAAATATTTATGGCGGCTGTCTGACGGGAACTGCGTGGAAACGGTTTTGATGCGCTATCATTACGGCAATACGGTTTGTATCTCTACGGAGGTGGGCTGCCGTATGGGCTGCGCTTTCTGTGCCTCCACTCTGGGCGGCTTGGTGCGCAAGTTGGAGCCTTTTGAAATGGTGGATCAGGTGCTGTTTACCCAGGTGGACTCCGGCCTGCCTGTCTCCCACATCGTTTTGATGGGTATTGGCGAGCCGTTGGATAATTTTGAAAATGTGATGCGCTTTTTGGAACTGATCAACAGTCCGGAGGGAATGAATATCTCTATGCGCCACATCAGTTTAAGTACCTGCGGACTTGTGCCGAAGATCGATGAGCTGGCAAAGCGAAAATTGCAGCTGACTC
>CAYVSU010000025.1:0-18005 GCA_964454215.1 uncultured Oscillospiraceae bacterium
ATTCTGCCGGTGTTGTTCCCAGAAAACCGACCTGGGACTCTTTTATGAGATAGCCGCAGCCATAATCTCGGTGTTTGTTATCTGTGCTGACGAAAGAACCTCGGATATCAAATTGGCCGTACTGCGCTTCAATTTGCGCTGATGTTTTGCCGAGAAAGTCAGCCCGGCGGTATTTGGCACAGCCTGCCAATGCCGCAAGAAGCAAAGCGATCAGCAGACAGAAAATCCGTTTGCGCATAGGCGGCTACTTCCTTTCTGAAGATTATCCTTTCATTACCATGGCGCGCAGGGCATAGCGCACCAATTCCTCTGTTGTGGCGTTGGGATCGGCGCCTTTCAGGGCGGATTGGATCTCGGTGGGGGAGTAGCCCAGTTCCTGCAGGGCGGCTCGTGCCATTGCCGCGTTTCCCTGCTGAACGGGGGCGGCAGCAGGACCGGTAGAGAAGTCCAGCTCCACACTGCTTCCGCCAACCCTATCTTTCAGTTCCAGAATGATCCGCTGAGCGATCTTTTTACCGATTCCCTGGGCGGCAGTCAAAAGCTTTTCGTCACCGGTCATAACGGCCAGCGTAAAATTCTGAGGTCCGGCAGCCAAAATGGAGATAGCCGCCTTGGGACCCACACCGGTGACGGAAGTCAGCAGCTCATAGCAATGCTGCTCTTCTTTGGATATGAAACCGTAGAGGTCAAAAGCATCCTCCCGGATGGATTCCGTGATATAAAGCCGGGCGCTCTGGTTCAGTTTTAACTGAGCGGCGGTATAGGCGGTGATCCGGCAGCCATAGCCCACACCGTTACAATCGATGACAGCAAGACCTGGTTCCAAAACGGTCACAGGCCCGGAAACATAATATAGCATAGGAGAAAACCTCCGTTCATTTCTGAATTTGTGCCAAAAGCGATGTGCTGGATCTTGCGTGGCACAAGGCGATGGCGATGGCATCCGCCGCATCATCGGGTTTGGGCATTTCGTTCAGGTGCAAAAGCCGCTTGGTCATTTCCTGCACCTGATGCTTGGAGGCGTTGCCGTAGCCAACCACAGCCTGTTTGACCTGCATTGGCTTATAGGATGTAACCTCCAGCCCGGCCTGTCGGATGGCAAGCAGAATCACGCCCCGGCTTTGGGCAACGCCAATGCCGGTGGTGACATTCTGACCGAAAAACAGCTCTTCAATGGCTACCGCATCGGGCTTCGCCATCTCCAAGAGTTTGCGCATATCTTCATAGATGATCTCCAGCCGGGCGGAAAAATCCATACCTGCCGGCGTGGTGATGGCGCCGCACTGGATCAGACGGCTCTGTCCCCGCTCCGCATCAATCAGACCAAAGCCGGTAATGCCGTAACCCGGATCGATTCCCAGTATCCGCATCAGATTTGACCAGCGCTGGCGATGTGGATCAGATACAGTATAAAACCCACGGCAACGATACCAACACCCAGCCAGGCAAGACAGATCTGCCACTTGGGGCGGGGAGTATAAACCGGCTGTTCCTGCTCCAGTTCGGGATTTTCCATATGTTCATTTTCCATAGATACTTCACCTCAAACCATATGATAACACATTTGTTCCAATTTGCCTAGTAACTTTTTCGGAATTTTGGAAGATAAATGATTGTTTACAGCACAATGTAACGTATAAGGATGTCATTCCGAGGCCCTGCTCATAAGGCGGCGACGTGGAGACCCTTCTTTTTCTGTGCTAAACAATCATTTATCACAACACATAAATTTCTGCAATTGGGAAATAATAGCTGCGAAAAGGTGGTAGGGCGATGAAGGAATTTTCTTGTAAGACAAAAGTGATCTCCGGAACGGGAGCTGTGGCGGCCCTGAAGGATATGAAGGCCAGGCGGCTGTTTTTAGTGACAGACCCATTCTTTGCGGAAAACGGGACAGCCGATGCGATTGCCCGGCAATCCGGTGCGGAAGCAGTGGAGATATTCCGGGAGATAGCGCCGGACCCCACAGTGGCGCTGGCGGCAAAGGGAACTGCCCGGGTCAAGGCGTTTCAGCCGGACGTGGTGGTGGCGTTGGGTGGCGGCAGTGCTATGGACTGTGCTAAGGCAATGCTCTATTTCAGCGGCGTAGACGCAAGGTTGGTGGCAATTCCCACTACCTCCGGCTCCGGCTCGGAGGTGACGGATTTTGCTATTTTGACCCACGAGAACATCAAGCATCCTCTGGTGGATGAGCGGCTGCGACCGGATGCGGCAATTTTGGACGATGCGTTGCTGACAAAAATGCCTCCGTCGCTGATCGCGGACAGCGGTTTTGATGTGATTGCCCACAGCCTGGAGGCGTATGTGGCGAAAAATGCGTCTCCCATTACCGATGCGTTGGCTCGGGATGCGTTTTGCGCGGCATACGGAGCGTTGCCGGCATCCTTTGCCGGACAGCAGCAGACCCGACTGAGGATCCACACTGCGGCCACTATGGCAGGTATGGCATTTACGCAGGCGGGACTGGGACTGTGCCACGCTATGTCTCATACGTTGGGTGGCATATTCCACATCCCCCACGGGAGGCTCAATGCCATCCTGCTTCCGTCGGTCATAGGCTGCAACAGTCTGGTTGCCGCAGGAAAGTATGCCAATCTTGCCCGGGCAGTGGGCTTTAGCGGCAGTGCGGATGCCATTGCAGTCCGAAACCTGAAAAACAGTTTGATCCGTCTGCGAAAGGAACTGAAGCTGCCCGGAACTTTGGCGCAGGCTGGCGTAAAGCCCCAAGAGATGTGGCACAGCCGTGAGCAGATTATCCGGGCGACTTTGGAAGACCCATGCTGCGACACAAATCCCGTAAAAGTGGAAAATTTTATGGTGGAGCAGATACTGGAAGAGGTGACCGGCCGTGGCTGAGCGGCTGTGCAGCGTCGGCTTGGATGTGGGTACCACATCTACCCAACTGATCGTTTCGGAGCTTTCTATTGAAAATAAAGCCGGAAATTTTACTGTGCCGGAAATTGAGATCCTGGACAGGAAGATCGTCTATCAAAGCCCGGTGTATTTTACGCCGCTGCTGTCGGAATCGTTGGTAGACAGTGAGGGTATTCGAAGCATTGTGGAAAAAGAGTATGCTTTGGCGGGAATCCGCCGGGAGAATGTGGATACCGGGGCGGTGATTATCACTGGCGAGACCTCCCGGAAGGAAAACGCCAGGGCGGTACTGGAGGCGTTGGCGGAAATTGCCGGGGATTTTGTGGTGGCTACGGCAGGCCCGGATCTGGAGAGCGTTTTGGCAGCGAAGGGCGCCGGGGCGGATACTTTCTCGGAAGAAACGGGAAAAACAGTGCTGCATATGGACATTGGCGGCGGCACCTCAAACCTTGCGCTGATCCGGGACGGGAAGATTGTGGCAACCGGTTGTCTAAATGTGGGCGGTCGGCTGATAAAACTGGATAAAGCGGCGACGGTGACCTATATTTCGCCGGTTTTGGAAGGGCTTTGCCCGCTGAAAGTGGGAGATACCGCTACCAGGACGCAGGTGAAAGCAATGGCTGAGATTTTGGTGCAGGCGCTGGAAATGGCAGCGGGTTTGCGGGAGAAAACAGCAATTTTTGAAAAGCTTTGGACGGATGAAGCAGGAGCTGCCTGGGAAACCCTGCCGCAGGCGTGTGCGGTCTCTTTTTCCGGCGGGGTGGCAGACTGTATCGAAAATACCCACCCGTGGCTGGCCTTTGGAGATATGGGTCCGATTTTGGGACAGGAGATCAAAAACAGCCGCCTTTGTGCCGGGCAGTACCGATTGGGGTCGGAAACCATCCGCGCCACGGTCATCGGCGCCGGCTGTCACAGCGCCCAGCTCTCCGGCAGTACGGTGTTTCACCGGAATGTGACCTTTCCTCTCAAAAACCTGCCGGTGATTTTCTTGACAGAACAGGAACAGGCAGGGAAAAATGCTGCAAGTCTCATCCGTCAGCGGCGCGCATTGCAGGATGGGACGTGCGTACTGCATTTGCCGGGACGAAGGTCGCCGGATTATGGCTGGGTCAAGGCGTTAGCGCAGACGGTTTTGCAGGGTATGGAAGGACAGGAAATGCTGGTGGCGGTGGAAAATGATATGGCAAAAGCCTTGGGACAAGCCCTTGCCGCGCAGATGTCCCCAACAGCAAGCTGCCTGTGCATTGACTCCGTAAAGCTGACAGAGGGTAGCTTTTTAGATGTGGGTGCGCCGGTGGGTCCGGCAATGCCGGTGGTGGTGAAAACCCTCATATTAAATCAATAAATAAGAATTTATCGCTTTAAGATCCTCCTTCCTGGGGAGGGTGGTTCGGCAAAGCTGAACCGGGAGAGGTGCTGTGAAATACTGGGCGTTCGTTCGCCTTTTAGCGAAGGCATACTGCTTGCACACCGAATCCGTCTTCAAAATTGACCTCACTTGCTCAATTTTGAATCCACAAACTGAAATTTGAAAGGGCGGTATTTATGATACTCAAAACGGTACTATCCGGGAAGACATACGTATTTCGGGATATCAAGGATGTTTTAGCAAAAGCAAATGAAGAAAAAACCGGCGATAAGCTGGCGGGTCTGGCCGCAGAAAGTGCCCAGGAGCGGGTTGCGGCCAAGGTGGTACTTTCTGCACTGCAGCTGCAGGATCTGCGGGAGCATCCGGCTGTTCCTTATGAGGAAGACGAGGTCACCCGGATCATTCAGGATGATGTGAATGAAACAGTATACGAAAAGATCCGCCGCTGGACGGTTTCCGATCTGCGGGAGTGGATTTTGGATGAACGCACTTCCGGTGACGATATTCGCAAAGTCAGCCGGGGGCTGACTTCGGAAATGATTGCGGCGGTTTGCAAGCTGATGAGCAACTTGGATCTCATTTACGCGTCACAGAAGATCCAGATCACGGCACATTGCAACACCACCATCGGTTTGAAAGGAACGCTTTCCTGCCGTCTGCAGCCTAATCACACCACCGACGACCCGGAGGGAATTACCGCCTCCGTGCTGGAGGGTTTGAGCTTTGGCGCGGGAGACGCGGTAATCGGACTGAATCCGGTGACGGACAGCCCAGAGCAGGTGGGCAAGGTGTTGCGGCGGTTTCAGGAGATAAAAGAACACTGGGAAATTCCTACCCAAATTTGTGTTCTCGCCCATGTGACGGCTCAGATGAAGGCGGTGCGGCAGGGCGCGCCCTGTGATCTGATCTTTCAGTCCATTGCCGGCAGTGAGGCTGGCAACGCCGCCTTTGGCTTTAATGCCGCAACCATTGCCGAGGCCCGGGAACTGCTTCTGCGGGATGGTACGGCAGAGGGGCCCAATGTGCTGTATTTTGAGACAGGGCAGGGTTCAGAGCTGTCCAGTAATGCCCACCACGGTACTGATCAGGTGACTATGGAGGCCCGGTGCTACGGTTTTGCCAAGCGATTCCAGCCCTTCCTTGTGAACACGGTGGTTGGATTCATTGGCCCGGAGTACCTTTACAATGCCAAGCAGGTGACGAGAGCCGGCCTTGAAGACCATTTTATGGGAAAGCTGACGGGAATTTCGATGGGCTGCGATTGCTGCTACACCAACCATATGAAAGCAGACCAGAACGATATTGAAAATTTGGCGGCCCTGTTGACAATGGCCGGATGCAACTATTTTATGGGAATTCCTCACGGCGATGACATTATGCTCAACTATCAGACCACTGGTTTCCGGGAAACCGCGGCGTTGCGGGAGATCACCGGCAAGACGGCGATCCCGGAATTCCAGCGGTGGCTGGAGAAAATGGGTTTTGTGGAAAACGGGCATTTGACGGCAAAAGCCGGCGATGGTTCCAGTTTGCTGTTTTAAGGGGGTTCGGATATGAATAAGCAGGAATTGACCGCTATGGTAGCGGAAATTTTGGGACAGCTGGGGAAACCGGAGCCGATGGTCAAGGGAGGCGACTATCGTCCCGGCAATCCCGGTCCGGCACAGAAGGATACGGGCTACCGAGACGGCGATTTTGTGCCGGATGTAACGGCGCTGGACTTGCGGAAGCTTTATCTGGTGGAAGATCCCGAAAACGGGGGGAAATTTCAAAAAATGAAGCAAAGAACCCCGGCACGGCTGGGGTCCGGGCGGGCAGGCCCCCGGTACAAAACGCTGACGATGTTGCGTTTCCGGGCGGATCACGCGGCGGCACAGGACTCTGTATTTTCCCAAGTGCCGGAGGATTTTGCGGAAGAAAATGGCCTTGTACCGGTGCAGACCTGCTGCAAAAGCAAGGATGAATATCTGACCCGGCCGGATCACGGGCGGTGCTTTGACGAGGAAAATCAGAAAATCATCCGATCTGCAGTCAAGGGTACTCCCAAAGTGCAGGTAGTTGTGGGTGACGGCCTTTCCTCTGCGGCCATTCAGGCCAATGCGATGGACTGTTTGGCGGCTATGGAGGATGGATTGAAAGCCCGGGGGATCTCTCTTGGAAAAAGCCTGTTTGTCCGGTACTGCCGGGTAGGCGCAGGCGATGCGGTGGGTGATGTGACCGGGTGCGAACTGGTGTGCGTTTTGGTTGGTGAGCGCCCGGGACTGGTTACGGATAAGAGTATGTCCGCCTATATCACCTACAAGCCCCATACCGGTGTATCGGAATCTGCCCGGACGGTGGTGTCCAATATCCACGCCCAAGGCACACCTGCAGTGGAGGCGGGTGCCTATATTGCAGAACTCATTGATACCATTTTGAAGAAAAAGGTGTCCGGCGTGGGGCTTCACGCGGAGGAGAAGCTATGATCCCGGTGAAGATTTTGGCGGTGCGGTATCTTGCCAACGCGGACCCGGCACTTGCCCGTTCCCTGGGCGGACCGGAAGGGTATCCCAGCCTGGGTATGCTGACTACGGATTGCGATGATGCCACCTATATTGCCCTGGATGCGGCCACCAAAGCAGCGGATGTGCAGGCCTGCTACGGACGCAGCTTTTACGCCGGTGCCGCCAACGCCTCCACCCCTAATGCCGGGGAAGTGATCGGCATCTTGGCGGGGCGGACACCGGGGGCTGTCCGCAGCGGAATGGATGCGGCGCTGTCGGAACTGCAGCGCGTGGGGTTTGCGGAAGTCAATGGCGTGCCTTATCTTGCCCACACAGTGGCAAGCGTTGGTTCATTTTTGGCAGCAGAGGCACGGGTGCCGATGGGGTCAGCGCTGGCGTATTTGATCGCACCGCCACTGGAAAGTATGTACGCGATGGATGCGGCGCTGAAGGCAGCAGATGTAAAGTTATGTAAACTGTATACTCCCCCCAGTGAAACCAACTTTGGCGGAGGTCTGCTCTCTGGCACGCAGTCGGCCTGCAATGCTGCCTGCGAAGCCTTTGCCCAAGCGGTGGCGGATGTGGCTGCAAGCCCAAAGGAAAGATAAGTTGGGATCTGTCGTACGCCTTATGGCAATTATGCGGGGGATGGGGAAAATCGCCCTATACAATGGCGTAACAAGCAGAGAGACAACCTGAAATTTGAAAAGGAGTGGATATATGGATCTGGATAAGGATCTGGCGGCACGGCAGGAAGCCAGGCTGCTCAGTTGCCAGGCGCATAAAGCACAGGATGTTTTGGCGAAAATGAGCCAGCAGGAATTGGACAGGATCGTCCGGAATATCGCAAAGGAATTTGCTGCTGCCTCTACAGAGCTGGCGGAGCTGGCTGTTCGGGAGACTGGGTTCGGCAATGTGGAGGATAAGATCACAAAAAACAAATTCGCCTCGGAAACCGTTGCGGCGGCGGTGGCAGATATGAAAACGGTGGGTGTATTAAAAGAACTTCCCCAGGAAAAACTATGGGAGGTAGGCGTGCCGGTGGGGGTCATTGCAGCCATCGTGCCCAGCACAAATCCCACCTCCACGGTTTGCTATAAAGCGATCATTGCCTTAAAAAGTGGCAATGCCATCGTTTTTTCCCCCCATCCCAAGGCTGTCGACTGCACGCTTCGTGCCGCCAGGATCGTTGCGGCTGCGGCGGAAAAAGCAGGTGCTCCTGCAGGCAGCATCGGCTGTTTGAGTCTTGCATCAATGGCAGGCTGTCAGGAACTGATGGCAGCGGAGCAGGTGCGGCTGATCCTTGCCACCGGCGGCCCTGCTATGGTAAAAGCGGCCTATTCCTCCGGAAAACCTGCCATTGGCGTGGGTGCGGGCAACGGACCGGTGTATATCCACCACAGCGCGGATATTCAGAAGGCGTTGGCCTGTATTTTGCAGTCAAAAACCTTTGATTACGGTACGGTCTGCGCTTCGGAGCAGAGCATCATCGTGGAAAAGGATATGGAAAACGCAGTCCGCAGCGAGGCAAAGCGTCAGGGTTTCTATTTTATGGATTGCCAGGAGGCAGGCTGCCTTGCAAAACTGCTCTTTCAGCCCAATGGCGCGCTAAATCCCCAGATCGTGGGCAAAAGCGCAGAACATTTGGCACAGATGGCAGGTTTTTCTGTACCGCGGGGCACAAAAATTCTGGTTGCTCGGGAGCAGGAGGCAGGTCCGACCCGACCTTATTCTATGGAAAAGCTCTGCCCGGTACTGGCGTTTTTCGTGATGGACAGCGAGGATGCGGTGCTGCAAAAAGCCATTGAAGTTCTGCGGCACGAAGGAAGCGGACACACCTTTGCTATGCACGCGGCGGATGAAGCTGTGGTGCGCAAATTTGCTCTGCAGATTCCCGTTTCCCGGTTTTTGGTGAACACGCCGGCAGCACTGGGAGGCATTGGTGCCACCACAAAGCTGTTCCCGGCGCTGACCCTGGGCTGCGGTGCAGTGGGCGGCAGCAGCTCATCCAACAACATTTCTCCGCTGGATCTGATCAACATCCGCCGGGTCGCTTGGGGTGCTGATTGCACGCCGGCAAACAAGGTGTGCGTTGATAACGATCTGGTGGAACTGCTGGCTCAGAAGATTCTGGAACAGCTGAAATAAAAACGCAAAACAAAAGGAGTAACAATTATGGACACGAATTCTTTGGGTATGATCGAAACAAAGGGCCTGATCGGCGCAATCGAAGCGGCGGATGCTATGGTCAAGTCCGCAAATGTGCAGCTTGTGGGTAAGGAGCAGGTTGGCGGCGGTTTGGTGACCGTGATGGTCCGGGGTGATGTGGGTGCTGTAAAGGCTGCCACCGACGCCGGCGCTGCCGCAGCGGAAAAGGTTGGGGAACTGATCTCCGTTCACGTCATTGCCCGGCCCCACGCAGAGGTCGATGCCATCCTTCCCAAGGAGCGCAAGGCAGGTCCTGCGCCTAAGGCATAATGCTCTATACGGAGCAGCAGGTCAAAGCCAATATCCGAAACCGGGAGGGCAAGCGGGTCTTTTTTCTTGGGAAAGAAGATCGGCTGACTCCCGGTGCCCGGGATTGGCTCAACGCAGAGCGGATCGAGGTACGCAGCGCCGAGACGGCGAAAACGGAAGCCTATCGTCTGGCCAGCGGTGGCTTTATGACGGAAAAACCGGAGCATATGACCCATCTGCACGGGGATGTTTTGGTGCACAAGACCCATCCGCGGATCGCCTTTCGGGGCGCAGTGGATTCGTTGGAAGCAGAAATTGTGTTATGTCAACTGGAATCAGAGCGGGTGCAAAAAGAGCTGGGTGAGATCTTGGCGTTGGCGCGGATGCTGATCCGCAGCGAAGTGATGGATGAGCCGGTGCCAGAGGGGAAACTTTGCGGTCTTACGGAACAGGAGATCCGGGAGCGGAGCCATTGCCCTCAGAATTTTTACGGAGTGCCCCATTTTATGCCGGAATATACCGATGGAGAGACAGTTTTGCGACTGAATCGTCTGCGCTGCGCGGTGCGAAGTGCGGAACTGGCAGCTGCCCGGGCGTTTACAGATGAAAACGGATTGTGCACACGCAAGGATATCCTGCAGACCCTGAACCGGATGAGCAGTATGGTCTATATTTTAATGATACGGCTGAAAGCGGGAAAATGATTGTTTGGTGCAGTAAAAAGAGGTGTCATTGCGAGGAGCGAAAGCGACGGGGTAATCTCCTGTAAATTACTACCATACGCAGCCGTAAGAGGAGATTCCCAGAAAGCGAATTGCTCCGTAGAGGCCTCGGAATGGCATCCTTAAGCACTACTTTGTGCTGTATACGATCATTTCCAAAACATAAGGAAACTGTGAGGTGAAATCTTGAACAACACGGATTTGAATATGGTGGCGGAAAGGGTACTCAAACGTCTGTTTGTGGAGCTTGAGGCCTCGGGGCGGCACGTGCACGTCACTGCCCAGCAGGCCAAGACCCTCTTTGGCCATAGCTTAACACCCAAGCGCCCTCTTTCCCAGCCAGGTCAGTATCTGGCAAATGAGCGCTTGACGGTGGTTGGTCCCAAGGGCGAATTTCAAAATGTAGCGGTGCTGGGCCCGGAGCGGAAGGAGGCACAGGTGGAGATATCGCTGACCGATGGCAGAGCCCTAGGCATCGCACCGCCGGTGCGGCTTTCGGGAGATGTAAAAAATACGCCCGGTGCGGTTTTGGTCGGGCCGAAAGGGCGTGTTTCACTGCAGCAGGGGGTTATTTGTGCAAAGCGGCATATCCATATGACCCCGGAGGATGCCGAAAAAATGGGAGTAAGGGACAGGCAGAATGTGAAGCTGCAGGTCTTTACGGACAGACCTTTGGTTTTCGGGGATGTGACGGTGCGGGTCAGCCCGGATTTTGCCACTTTTGTCCATTTGGACTACGACGAGGCCAATGCCTGCGGATTTCAAAACGGTGATTTGGGGAGGATCCTTCTATGATGCGGGCGCTTTTGATCGGGTCCCAGCCCCCGGTTCCCCTTGGATACGATTATGTCAGCACAGAGCCTTATGATGCGGTGGTGATCGGATCGCTGGAGCTTTCGCAGTTGCTGCGATTTTCGGATGAACGGGTACTTTCTGCTTTGGCGCAGGGAAAACCGGTGCTGCTTTATACCCCCGGCCTGCGGTCAGTACCGAAAAATCGTGCGCTGGCAGCCAGTCTCACCGCTGCCCAGCGGGAACTGAAAAACTGGGGTGTGATCTTCACCAACGGCGGCCGGAAACGGCTGGTAACGGCGGAGGAGGCAAGAGTTCTGCGTCAGCAAGGCCGGCGGCCGGAAATGGGCGCAGTGATGACACCGCTGGCGAAGGAAATACTGGAGGAAACGCAATGAAGATTGGAACAGTGACCGGCTCGGTCTGGGCCACCAGAAAAGCTGCCTGCCTGCAGGGGCAGACCTTTTTAGTGGTGGATGTGAATGATCAAACGATAGTCGCGGCGGATCAGGTAGGCGCCGGCGTGGGGGATCAGGTACTGCTGGCAACGGGAACAGTGGCTTCCCGATACTGTATGGATGCCCCAGTGGATGCTGCTGTTGTGGCGATTTTGGATCCCAAAGGAATTGTACGGTAAACTGGAGTTTATCGCACACCGTATGGTGATTATGCAGGGGACGGGAAATCCACCCCTTCAATGGTGCACAAACAGAGCGAGAGACTGAAATTTGAATGAAATGGGGGATGGTATGTCCGCTCACGAAGTATTGATCGCAGTTATGGCGGCGTTTGCTGCTATAGGTGCGTTGGACCGGATCTTCGGAAACCGGTTGGGATTGGGACAGGAATTTGAAAACGGAATTCTTGCAATGGGATCGCTGGCAATGGCAATGGTGGGTATCATCTGCCTGGCCCCGGTGCTGGCGGATGTGCTGCGGCCAGCGGTAGTGCCGGTGTTCTCCTTTCTTGGTGCAGACCCGGCAATGTTTGCCGGAACGATCCTTGCCTGCGATATGGGAGGCGGCGCGTTGGCGCAGGAATTGGCCCAAAGCGACGAGGCGGCCCTTTTGGGCGGCGTGCTCACCGGGGCGATGATGGGTGCCACTGTTGTGTTTACCATTCCGGTGGCAATGGGAATCCTCCGGGAGGAGGACAAGGGAGCATTGGCAAAGGGTGTCCTCTGCGGAATTGTGACGATTCCGGTGGGAATCTTTGCCGGTGGTTTGGTTGCCGGCTTTGATGTGGTGATGGTGCTGCGGAATCTGATTCCCATTGTCATCATCGGACTTCTCATTGCGTTGGGTCTATGGAAAGCGGAAAAGGCGATGATCAAGGGCTTCAGCTGGTTTGGCAAGGGAATTGTGGCGCTGATCACCGTAGGATTGGCAGTGGCCATTGTGGAAAGCCTGACAGGCTTTGCTGTGATCCCCGGTCTTGCGCCGATCACAGACGGATTCGAAACGGTGGGAGCCATCGCCATTGTGCTGGCCGGCGCGTTTCCGCTGGTATTCGTGGTGACACGGGTGCTGCGAAAGCCTTTGGTGAAATTGGGAGGTCTGATTGGTATTAACGATACTGCCGCTGCAGGACTTGTTGCCAGTCTTGCCAACTCCATCGCTACGTTCGGAATGGTGAAGGATATGGACAACCGGGGGAAGGTGGTAAATATCGCCTTTGCAGTGTCTGCGGCCTTCGTGTTTGGCGACCATTTGGGCTTTACTGCCGGATTTGCACCGGAAATGCTGCCGGCGATGATCGTGGGCAAGCTGGTTGGCGGAGTCAGCGCAGTGGCTGTGGCCCTTGTCCTGACCCGAAAGGAAGGTCATCCGGGTTGACAACCGGCAAAAAGTGGGCTACCATAACCCTATATCAAAAAAGGATGGGATCATATGGCAGTCTATTTGGCACAGAACGCAACCGTGGTGGCAGATGTAACCCTGGGAGAAAATGTCAGTGTTTGGTACGGGGCGGTGCTTCGGGGTGACGGCGGCAAGATCACCGTTGGTGACGGAACCAACATCCAGGATAACTGTGTCCTCCACGGGGAAACCACAGTGGGGAAAAACTGCACCGTGGGTCACGGCGCTATTGTTCACGGCTGCACGGTGGGGGATAACTGCGTGATCGGTATGGGCGCGGTGATCCTGAACGGAGCGGTGATTGGCGACAACTGCATTGTGGGGGCCGGAGCACTGGTTACCGGCAAGATGAACGCACCGGATGGATCTTTGGTGCTGGGGAATCCGGCAAAAGTGGTAAAAGAGCTGACGCAGGAGCAGGTCCTTGCTAATGCCCATTCTGCGGAGCACTATATCGAACTGGCCCAAGAAGGATTGGAAGCAAGATAAATTGTATTTTGCGAAAACAGTTGACAAAATGTGCTATTTTGGGCTATAATGGCGCATATATTGGTAAAAGCTGAGAAAAGAAGAGTAGTTCGTGAAAACCTTTCAGAGAGCCCCGGTTGGTGGGATGGGGGCAGGCGGAAACGAATGAACATGGTCTTGGAGCTGAGGTGTCGATCAAGTAGGCATCTTCGGGTGCGCCCGTTAAAGCGTGTTTGAGGCAGGGTTTCCCTGCAAATCAAGGTGGTACCGCGTCATTTTTTGTCGCCCTTGGGATGCTCCTAAGGGCGATTTTTCATTATTTAGGAGGAAAGAATATGAGTGAAAAGAAACCCTATTATATTTCCACTGCCATTGCCTACACTTCTGCAAAGCCTCATATCGGCAATACTTACGAGATCGTTCTTGCCGATGCCATTGCCCGGTACAAGCGGCAGGCAGGCTATGAAGTGTACTTCCAGACTGGCACCGATGAGCACGGTCTGAAGATCCAGCAAAAAGCGGAAGCAGCCGGCATTACGCCTCAGGAATATGTGGACAATGTGGCTGGCCAGATCAAGGATATCTGGGACCTGATGAACACCACTTATGACCGTTTCGTTCGCACGACAGATCCTGAGCACAAGAGTAAGGTGCAGAAGATCTTTGAGCGGATGTACGAGAAGGGGGACATCTATAAGGGCAAGTACGAAGGTAAGTACTGCACGCCCTGCGAGTCCTTCTGGACGGACAGCCAGCTGGTTGACGGCAAGTGCCCGGACTGTGGCCGGGAGTGTGTCTACGCTGAGGAAGAGGCATATTTCTTCAAAATGAGCAAATATGCTGATCAGCTGCTGAAGCATATCGAGGCGCATCCCGAGTTTATTCAGCCCGAGAGCCGGAAAAACGAGATGATCAACAATTTCCTGAAGCCCGGTCTGCAGGACCTGTGTGTTTCCAGAAGCTCTTTTACCTGGGGCGTGCCGCTTACCTTTGCTCCCGGTCACGTCAGTTATGTGTGGCTGGATGCGCTGTCAAACTATATCACCTTCTGCGGCTACGATCCTGACGGCAATCACGACGAGCATTATAAGAAGTTCTGGCCTGCTGACCTGCACTTGATCGGCAAGGATATTGTCCGGTTCCATACCATTTATTGGCCTATTTTCCTGATGAGTATGGGAGAGCCTCTGCCTAAGCAGGTCTTTGGTCATCCTTGGCTGCTGGTGAAGGGTGATAAGATGAGCAAGTCCAAGGGCAATATGATCTATGCAGACGATCTGGTGGAGCTGTTCGGCGTGGACGCTGTGCGCTACTTCGTGCTACACGAGATGCCCTTTGCCGCTGACGGTATTATGACTTATGAGCTGATCATCGAGCGGATCAATTCCGAACTTGCCAATATTTTGGGCAACTTGGTGAACCGTACGGTTGCTATGAATAACAAGTATTTTGACGGAGTTATTCAGGCTCCCACCGCACCCGAAGCTCTGGACGAAGAGCTGAAGGCGGTTGCGTTGGCGTTGCCCGGCAAGCTGGAAGCCAAGATGAACGAGCTGAAGGTGGCCGATGCCATCGACGAGATTTTTGTCCTGTTGCGCCGCGCCAACAAGTATATTGATGAGACTGCTCCCTGGACGCTTGCAAAAGATGAAGCCAATCGGGCGCGGCTGGGGACTGTGCTGTATAATCTGCTGGAGTCCATCCGTTTTGCAGCCATTACATTGGAAAGCTTCCTGCCTGAAACATCTGCAAAGATCCTTTCCCAGATCCATACGGAAAATGGCGGATTGGAGAGCCTGACTTCCTTCGGTATTCTGGATAGCGGCAAGTGTGTGGGCGCAGGCGAGATCTTGTTTGCCCGTTTGGATGCTGCCAAGAAGCTGTCTGAGATCGAGGAATTCAATGCGGCAAAAGCCAAGGCAGCCTTACCTGCGCTGGAAATTGAGCCTTACGCAGAAGAGAATGTGGATTTTGACACCTTCTGCAAGTCGGATTTCCGTGCGGTGAAGGTCAAGGATTGCCAGCCCGTCAAAAAGTCCGATAAGCTGCTTCAGTTTACCCTGGATGATGGTACCGGCACCGATCGCCAGATCCTCTCCGGTATCGCAAAATACTATAAACCGGAGGATCTTATTGGCAAGACCTTGGTGGCGATCACCAATCTGCCTCCCAGAAAGATGATGGGTCGGGAGTCCTGCGGTATGCTGCTGAGTGCGGTGCATACGGAAAAAGGCGAGGAAAAGCTGAATCTCATTATGGTGGACGATAAGATCCCTGCCGGCGCAAAGCTGTGCTGATATCATAAAAGAAAACAGCCCTGTGGAGAATTCCACAGGGCTGTTTATGTAGAAAAGCTTATTTCAGAACTTTCAGGTAGTCCAGGACCAGCAGGACCATGCCCGCGAGAACATACACATTGACGATCCAGCCAACAATGGACAGCACCAAACCGATGACCTTACCCAGACCGGGAATCCAACCGGTAATGCTGCCAGCTACCCACAAAAGGACGGAGGCCACAATAAAGGCAACGACGTAAACGATGATTCCCTTGATCAGATCAGAAGAATTCTTAGCGCCGAATGAGAGGGGAAAAACCTTCTTAAGCAGATCCATAAAAAACACTCCTTAATTAAAATTTGGACACATTTATAATAACAATATTGAAAAGAAAAATCAAGCTGCCCGATAAAAATCAAAACTTCAGCATAATTGCATCTGTTCCCCGGGCAAGCACGGCATCTGCCTGGTCACCGAGCAGTTTTGATAGCAGGGCGTGTTCTGTCAAGCTACCGTGGGGTACTGCCCAGGCACCGGCATCCGTTCCGGGAGCCAGCAAACCGTCCATTTGGACAAAAACGGAAACATTTTCCAGAGCGTTTTCCAAAATGGCACGAACGGCAGCTTCGTCAAACCGGCCTTGTTCCCGCAGGTTGGCAACGGTGGACAGGGTGGGAACCCAAACGGTGCCTGCCTCTTTCATTGCGCAGAGGGCTTCTTGGTTCAGGTAAGCGCCGTGCTCAATGGAGTCCACGCCTGCTTCTGCAGCGGCGATGGCGGTGGCGGCACCATTGCAGTGGGCCATTACAGAAAAACCTTCTTCATGGGCAATGTGGATCCGGGAACGGATCTCAGCAGGAGAAAGACCTTCTTCGGTCAGTACACCGAAGCGGTTAAAATCCATCAAACCGGAAATCATAATTTTAATAAAATCCGCGCCGTTTTGCCGATGCTGTTGCACCTGAGCGGAAAATTCCCGGTCGTTACTGCTGAAAATGCCAATAAAGCCGCCATAATGCCCGGCTTTACACAATGGAGCAAGGGGCGTGCGATAGGTGATGCTGTATTGGGGAGCAAATTCCCGGGCACGCTGGCCCACACCCCATTTGTCTCCGCCGTCCCGCAGGTAGGAAAAGCCTAATTCCCGGTAACGGCGCAAAGTGCAGTGGATCATCCCGTCTACAGGGGATTGGGCGTGCCGGTCGATGGCATCCTTCCAGTAGACGCCGTCCAGGACCATATGGATGTGGCAATCGGCCTTCATGGCAGTCACTTCCTTTCGTTTGGGATAGTATAGCAAAATTACAGACAGGTTGCAAGAAAGATAAATGATTGTTTGGCGCAGCAAAAAGAAGGGTCACCACGTCGCCGCCTTATGAGCGGCTCTGCGCAAGGACATCCTGTCAGTTTGTTTTGTTAAATAAACAATCATTTACGGAATGTAAACTTTTTGTATAGGGGTTGCGTTATATAGAAAGATATGGTAGAATGTTGCGTAGCTTGCTACATTTTTAAGGAGGTGCTGTGTTTGTCCAAACATTATGGATACAAATTTCGCGTTTTGCACTGGTGTACCGATCAGTCTATGACCAATGCACTGGCACAGATGGACTTAACATCGGCGCAGGGGCACATTTTGGCTTACCTTTCCCACCAGCCATCGCCCCCTTGCCCCAAAGATATAGAAGAGGCGTTCCATTTGAGTCATCCAACGGTTTCCGGCCTGTTGGGGCGAATGGAGAAAAAGGGTTTTATTGCGCTGCGGATGGACGAAAAGGATAAGCGCAGTAAGCGCGTTGATATCCTGCCTAAGGGTCAGGAATGTCTGGAGCGAATGCACCAGACCATTTTGGAAAACGAAAAAAAGATTGTGCAGGGCTTTACAGAAGCAGAGCAGGAACAGTTTTCCGCATTTTTGGAGCGGGCTATTGCCAATATGGGCGGCGGTCCCTGCAAACGCAAACATAAGGAGGATTCCCAAATATGATCAAACGGCTTGCCCGGTGTATCCGGGAATATAAATGGGCGGCTATTTTAAGCCCGGTCTGTATGGTCGGCGAGGTGGCTATGGAAGTGCTGATCCCGCTGGTGATGGCAGACCTGTATGACTACGGCATCAGTATGCAGAATATGAATGTGATCATTATGAAATCTCTGCAGCTGGTGATCTGTGCCCTGGCATCGCTGTGCTTTGGTGCGGCTTCGGCAGTTTTTGCATCTAAAGCGGCCACCGGTTTTGCTAAAAATTTGCGCCACGATATGTTCTACCGGGTGCAGAATTTCAGCTTTTCCAATATTGATAAATTCTCCAGTGCATCTATCGTCACCCGCCTGACTTCGGATGTTGCCAATCTGCAGATGACATTCCAGATGATGATCCGTATGACGATCCGCTGCACTATGATGCTGGTGTTGGCGCTGACTATGGCTTTGCGGTTGTCCACCCGGCTCAGTTCCATCTATCTGCAGGTGATGCCGGTGCTGGTTGTGGCCCTTGCCTGCCTCGTACCGATGGTGTTTAAGATCTTTGACCGGGGCTTTAAGATGATGGATAAACTGAACAATGTGGTTCAGGAAAATGTCCACGGCATCCGGGTGGTCAAGTCCTTTGTCCGGGAAAAGAAGGAGACGGAGAAGTTTACCGGCATCTCCGGCGATCTGGCGAAGACTTTTTCCAAGGCAGAGAAGATCCTGTCTT
>CAYVSU010000026.1:0-14152 GCA_964454215.1 uncultured Oscillospiraceae bacterium
TCCAACGGCAGAGGGCATACGGCCCAGCAGTGCGGAAACTTCACTGCCTGCCTGGGTGAAACGGAAGATGTTATCAATGAACAGAAGAACATCCTGATGCTTTACATCCCGGAAGTATTCTGCCATAGTCAAGCCGGAAAGACCAACCCGCATTCTGGCTCCGGGCGGCTCGTTCATCTGACCGAAGACCATAGCGGTCTTATTGATAACGCCGGATTCGGTCATTTCGTTATAAAGGTCGTTACCCTCACGGGTACGCTCGCCAACACCGGTGAAAACGGAGTAGCCGTTGTGGGCGGTGGCGATGTTGTAGATCAGTTCCTGAATCAGAACAGTTTTGCCGACACCTGCACCACCGAACAGACCGATCTTACCGCCCTTTGCATAGGGGCAAATCAGGTCAACCACTTTGATGCCGGTTTCCAGGATCTCGGTGGCGGACTGCTGCTCGTCGTAAGCGGGAGCCGCCCGGTGAATGGGCCAGAATTCAGTATCCTGTACAGGCGCCTTGTTATCGATGGGCTGACCTAACAGGTTAAACACACGGCCCAGGCACGCCTCGCCAACAGGTACCTTGATGGGAGCACCGGTGTCCGTGGCTTCGATGCCGCGCTGCAGACCATCAGTAGAGGACATAGCAATGCAGCGGACCACATTGTCACCAATATGCTGGGCCACCTCGGCAACGATGGTGTTTTCGCCGTGGGGGATCTCAATGGCGGAGAGCAGCTGAGGCAGCTGACCTTCCGCAAAACGAATGTCAAGAACAGGACCCACGACCTGGATCACAGTTCCTATATTTTTGGCCATAGGATTCAACTCCTTGTGGAAAAATTGAACTTAAAAATAGTGTTATGAACCGGCAACGATCTCGGTGATCTCCTGGGTAATCGCCGCCTGCCGCGCCTGATTGAATTTCAGACTCAGATTGGCGATCATTTCGTCGGCATTTTGCGTGGCAGAGTCCATTGCGGTGCGGCGTGCAGCCTGCTCGGAGGCCCGGCTCTCGCACAGTGCGCCGTAGAGAATGCCACCTAAATATTCCGGTACGATAGCTTCAAAAACGGAGATGCTGTCCGGTTCATAAAGGATATCTGAGCGGACGCCGGTGCTGCCCGGCTGCTGAAGCAGTGGGAGCATTTGCAACGTGGCAGGGGTTTGGGACAGAACAGATACAAAATTGGTGTAGCCAATAAAAATCTCGTCAAATTCGCCGCTGAGGTATGCCTTGGAAAGCTGCTTAGCGATGCTGAAGCAGTCACCGACAGTCATATCTTCCGCATCTGCGTAGGATTCTGTCAGTAAGCTGACTTTGTGAGAACGGAAGTAATCCACAGCCTTTTTTCCAATGGGCAGGACAGCCGCGTTTTTTCCTTCCATTTCAGCGGCAACCAGCTTGAAAATGTTGCTGTTGTAACCGCCGGCAAGACCCCGGTCACCCGCGATGACCACATACAGACTCTTACGCACATCCCGCTGGATCAGATAAGGGGAGGAAAAGTCGGTATTGGAATTGACAATGTCAGTAATGGTATTGTAAAGGATCTCAAAATAGGGGCGGGAATTGGCAACTCTCGCCTGAGCGTGCCGCAGCTTGGAAGCCGCAACCATTTCCATAGCCTTGGTGATCTGCTTGGTGGATTCCATACTGCGGATGCGGTTTTTGATCTCCTTGGTGGAAACGCCAGCCATGGTATGCCTCCTTCCTTATTCGCTGACTACGAACTCAGTCAGAAGTTCATCCAAAGCGGCTTTCAGCTTCTCTTCGGTATCGCTTTCCAGCTTGCCGGTTGCCCGAATGGCCTCCAAAACATCTGTGTGTCGATTGTCCATAAACTCGTAGAGCCGTGCTTCAAAGCCAGGCACCTTTGCCACTTCAATGCCACTCAGATAGCCATGGGTAACAGCATATAGGATGCAGACCTGGTGGGCAACTTCCGCGGGGGCATTGTTGCGCTGTTTCAGGACGGCCACGATCCGCTCGCCAAGGGCAAGGCGGCTCTTGGTATCAGCGTCCAGATCGGAGCCGAACTGGGCAAAGCTTTGCAGCTCCCGATACTGGGAGTACAGCAGCTTCAAAGAGCCGGAAACCTTTTTCATAGCCTTGATCTGTGCGTCACCGCCAACGCGGGACACGGAAATGCCGGGGTTCACAGCAGGCATAACGCCGGCGTTGAACAGCTCAGATTCCAGGAAGATCTGACCGTCGGTAATGGAGATGACGTTGGTGGGAATGTAAGCAGAAACGTCACCGGCCTGGGTCTCGATGATGGGAAGGGCAGTCAAGCTGCCACCGCCAAGTTCATCAGACATTTGGGCAGCCCGCTCCAGAAGACGGCTGTGGAGATAGAAAACATCGCCGGGATAAGCTTCCCGTCCGGGAGGACGGCGGATCAGCAGAGAAATGGCGCGGTAAGCAACTGCGTGCTTACTCAAATCGTCATAAATCACCAACACGTCCTTGCCTTGGTGCATAAAATGCTCGCCTATAGTACAGCCAGAGTAGGGGGCGATATATTGCATAGGTGCCAGCTCAGAGGCGGTGGCAGAGACTACGATGGTGTAGTCCATAGCACCGCCAGCGGCCAGGCTTTCTACGGTCTGTGCTACGGTGGACCGCTTCTGACCGATGGCAACATAGATACAGATGCAGTTTTTGCCCTTTTGGTTCAGAATGGTGTCGGTGGCGATGGTGGTCTTGCCGGTCTGCCGGTCGCCGATGATCAGCTCGCGCTGACCTCTGCCGATGGGAATCATAGAGTCAATGGCCTTGATACCGGTCTGCAGGGGGCGGGAAACGTGCTGGCGCTCGATGATACCGGGTGCGGGCATCTCAATGGGACGGTAGCCCTCTGCTTCAATGGTACCCTTGCCGTCAATGGGTTCGCCCAAAGCGTTAACAACACGACCGATTAGGTTTGCACCAACGGGAACGGATACAACCTTGCCGGTGCGTTTGACGGTATCGCCTTCTTTGATGCCATTATCGGAGCCGAGGATAACGATCGAAACGGTATCCTCCTCCAAATTCTGCGCCATACCGAAAGAACCATTGGGGAATTCCACCAGTTCGCCAGCCATACAGTTGTCTAGTCCCGAGGCACGGGCAATGCCGTCACCCACCAGGATCACAACGCCGGTCTCGCTGGCTTCCATTTTCGCCTCATAGTTCTTGATTTGGGCGCGAATAATTTTTGTAATTTCTTCAGGTCTTAATTCCATAGTGTACCTGCTTTCTCAATCAGAGTACGGTATTTTTCAGCAAAGCGCCGATGGATTCCAAACGGTGCAGCACCGTATCTTCCAGACGCTTACCGTCATAGTCCAGGCGTACACCGCCCATAATGGCGGGATCTATCCGGTTTGCAAGATCAATGGTCTTGCCGGTGATGTTACTCAGCTTGGCGCTAAGCCTTTCTGCCTGCTCCTTTGTTAAAGGAACAGCGGTCACCGCCGTGACCGGCAGAATGTTATTATCCAAATTGTAATGCTGGCGGTATGCTTCCACACAGCCGGAAAAATGGCCCATTCGACCCTTTTCCGTTAAAAGCTTCAGGAAATTCAGCACATAAGGGTGCAGCTTGCCCTGAAAACTTTTGTCAATGATCTCACAGCGTTCCTGTTTGGATAAATTTGGGGTTTGCAGAAGCCGCAGGAAGTCCGGCTCCTGACGAAAGCTTACATCCAGTGCGGCGATCTGACCGAGGATATCCCCGGAAAGACCTTCTGCCTTTGCCAGATCGTAAAGTGCTTCGCCGTAGACACTAGAAACCTCTGTCATACCTGCTCACCCAATTCGCTGATGAAATCGTCAATCAGCTTACTCTGGTCGTCAGCGTTGAGCTCACGGCCCACAACCTTTTCTGCAATAGCCAGTGCCATATCGGAAATTTCGTCTTTGGCATCATTGATGGCCTTTTTCTTTTCCATAGCGATGGCCGCTTCTGCCTTGCTCAGCATATTGGATGCTTCCGCGGCAGCTTCCCGGAGGATCTCCTCTTCCCTGGCATGCCCCCGGTCAGTGGCTTCTTTGACGATACGTTCGCCAGTCTCCACAGCATTGGAGAGCTTTTCCTTGTATTCGGTTTCCATTGCCCTGGCGTTTGCCTTGGCAGTGTCTGCTTCGACATACATATCGTCAATTTCTTTCTGACGGCTTTGAATCATTTTCATAATGGGCTTGAATAAAAATTTCGTACCTACAAAAATGACAGTCAGAGTGTTCAAAAGAGTAAACAGTGCGGTCCAGAGATTTACGCCAATAAATTCTTCAAAATACCCCACGCACCTCGCTCCTTTCGTCTAGGGTTAGAAGTGATGGTCTTACAGAGTGAACAGAATCAGAATAGCGGTGACCAGAGAGTAGATACCGGTGGACTCAGTGATTGCACAGCCCAGGATCATATTGGTACGCAGATCGTTGGCAGCCTCAGGCTGACGAGCCATACCCTCCAGAGCGTGAGAAACAGCATTGCCTTCGCCAAGAGCGGGACCGATAGCGCCGATGCCCATACACAGACCTGCGCCCAGAGCCTTACCCAAAATAGCTAAACCTTCGCCAATACCCATAATAAAAATCCTCCTAAATATAATTTTTAATAATTTTAATAATATGAAATATTATTTTTTTTGATAAGTTGATCAGGATTCGGCATATGCCGTTTCCGGAGTTTCCGGTTCTGGCAGAGAGCCGGCGATATACACCATAGAAAGCAGGGTGAATACCAGCGCCTGAATGAAGCCGGAGAAGAAGTCAAAGTAAACAGAAAGTACCGCAGGGATGCCGTACGTGAAGATGGGCACGCCGCTCAGAATGTCCAGCCCCTGCAGCAGACCGAAAAGACCGATCACAAAGGTTAAGACGGAAAGAATCTTGCGCATCAGCTTCTTAGACTTTCTCGCCCACAGGAAGAACATCAGAGCTCCTGCGATCATCAAAGCCGTGCCCATCAGCCAACCGGTGGAAGAAACCAGTCCGATGACAACAGTGGACAGCAGAGACAGCGCCGCATAAATGATCGCGCCGATGATGCCGCCAACAGAAACGTTGCTGAAATGACGGAAGGACATAGAAAGAGGCTGCGCCACATCGGAAATGATGTTCATCGGATTGATATAGTTTTTCAGGAACTTTCCGATGCCGTCTTTTTTAATGTTATTGAACCAGATGATAAAGGAAACCATCAGAGCCCAGGTAGCTGTGCAGTTGATATCTGCGGTGGACGACCGCAAAAAACCGGTTAGGCCGATATAGCTGCCGCAGATACTGCAAAGGAACAGACAACCCATAAAGGGAGTCCAGTGAATATTGTGAGGCCCCATAGCGGAAACAGTCAGGTTTGTAATCATAGAGACACCTTTTTCCACCAAAACCTGCACAGGACCTGGACGCTTGTCCACTTTTTTACCCAGCTTCACAAAGGCAATACACAGCAGGATCGTTACAATCAAAGACGAAACTGTAGTCTGAGAGATGGGGATACCGCCGAAAATGGGGATCACAAAGTACACGAAAGCGCCGTTTACATCGATGCTCATGTTTTGCTCTCACCTGACTTTCTGAAAAACTCAATGACCATAATAATGGGAAAAACAAAAAACAGTGGGCAGCCCATTGCCAACAGGTGACAGTGACCGCTTTTGGCGAATACGAACAGCAAAACGCCGATGATCAGAAGCCGCATCCGGTAGGAGGTCTTCATAAAGGCTTTGCCGGTTTTTACATCCTGATTCGTTGCCTTATCCGCGGCAACATCAGAGCCAATGGCCATAAAGAAGAAGTTGCCCACAGCCAGCAGGCCGCCAATGACACCGCCTAAAACCACAGTATAGTCAAAATGACCTAATAGGGCAAAAATGCCGATCATCGCGCTGATGCAGACCAGCTCGCCCAGGGCAAGAAGTGCAGTTTGGCGCAGTATAAATTTACGGACATCCATAAAAAACCTCATATCAATCGTGGTCGTTAAAAGAAACCGGTGGGGGACCCGGCTCTTTTTTCTTTTTGGTTATTCGGCTCAGCAATTTAACGGAGCTGATCAGACCTTCTATGGCACTGAAAGCACCCAGTAAGATCCCAACCCAAAGCACCCAGCCGCCCCAACCCTGGGAATCCCGCAGCCAAACGGCAAGCAGAATAAAGCAGACAGGCGGCAGAGCCACGTTCAAACCGAACTGGGTCAGCCAGATGATTAGTGTCAGATCTTTCATAAGGGTCTCCCACTCTCAAAAATGCCAAAAATCTACTCATACAGTATACCCATTTTAGGAAGGAAAAGCAAGAACAAATTGTAAATTATGACAGTCAGAAAAAGAATTGTATTTGGTACTTTTCAAGCGGCGCAAAATATTGTAAACTATAAGTATTGACAAGCAGACAGAGGTGAGTACGTTGGAGCAGGAGTTGGAGATCGTACAGGGCATCATCAGCGCTGTGGTATATCAGAATTACGATAATGGCTACGCAGTCCTGCGACTCAATGTGGGCGGCGGGCAGAATGTGACCGTGGTAGGCACCGTCCCGATGTGTGCTGTTGGCGAGCGGCTGATGGTTACCGGAAAATGGGGCAGCCATCAAAGTTACGGCCGCCAGTTCGAGGCGGAATTTCTGGAGCGTCTGCTCCCGCAAACCAGTGCAGAAATACTAAGCTACCTTTCCAGCCGCATCATTAAAGGCATCGGCCCGAAAACTGCAGCCCGGATCGTGGACCGCTTCGGCGATCAAAGCCTCATCATTATGGAGCGGGAGCCGGAGCGGCTGGCGGAGATTTCCGGTATATCCTGGGAAAAGGCCAATGCCATCGGCGAGGAATTTCGTCAGCGGGTCGGTATGCGGCAGTTGATGGAGTTTTTCGCAATGCATCAGCTTCCGGCAGATTTGGCGGTGCGTACATACAAGCGCTATGGCGAGGGTGCGGTGGATATGCTGTACGAGGATCCGTACCTGCTGATGGATGAGGGTCTGGACGCTCCCTTTGGCGCGGTGGACCGGTTTGCGATCGATCTGGGCATTGCCGGAGATGATGCCCGGCGTGTCCGTGCCGGCATTTTCTTTGAACTGAACTACAACCTGTCCGCAGGGCACAGCTTTCTGCCGCAGGATAAGCTGATCCCTGCCACAGCTCAGCTTTTGAGTGTGGAAGCAGATGTGGTGGCAGAGAATATTCAAATTATGCTGGAGCACGAGCAACTGATCGGAGATACTCTGGCGGGCATCCGCGTGCTGTATCTGCCTCGGTTGTATGAAGCAGAAGAATACTTGACCAAGCGGTTTTTGCAGGCGGTAGATCTGCAATTTCCAGAACCGAAAGGCTTGGAGAAGATGATGAAAAAGGCTGCCCAGGAGAGCGGCATTTCCTATTCTTTGCAGCAGGAGGCAGCAATCCGTCAGGCGGCGACGGCGGGAATACTGCTGATTACCGGCGGTCCAGGTACCGGCAAAACCACCGTTCTGAAAGGAATTTTGTCCCTTTTGGGGCAGATGCAACTGAAATGTGTGCTGGCTGCACCTACCGGCAGAGCGGCAAAACGCTTGACGGAGGTGACAGAAGAAGAGGCATCCACCATTCATCGGCTTTTGGAGGCGGGCATCGATCCTGCCACCGGGGAGATGGTCTTTGTCCGCGATGAGAGTAATCCTCTGAAGGCGGATGTGATTATCGTGGATGAAATGTCTATGGTGGATGTGGAGCTTTTGCATAGCCTGATGCGGGCAATTCCAATGCGGAAACGGCTGATTTTCGTAGGTGACCCGGATCAGTTGCCGCCGGTGGGGCCGGGCTTTCCTTTTGGAGATATGCTGCGCAGCGGCGTGCTGCCTGGGGTCAGACTGACGGAGATTTTCCGCCAGGCGCAGCAGAGCCTCATCGTTATGAACGCGCACCGGGTCAATCAGGGACAGCTGCCGGATCTAAAGAACGTCAAAAGTGACTTTTTCTTTTTGAACTGCCGCTCCGAGGAGGAGCTGCGCCAGACCGTTACCGGTCTGTGTACTACCCGCTTGCCTCAAAAGATGGGCATTCCCGCCGATCAAATCCAGGTGCTTTCTCCTACCAGGAAAGGCGGTGTGGGCACCGCGGTACTGAACCAAGTACTGCAAGGGACGCTGAATCCTCCGTCGCCTGCAAAAAAAGAACGACAAATGGGAGAAATTTTATTCCGGGAAGGCGATCGGGTGATGCAAATCCGGAATAACTATGATATAATGTGGAAGAAGTGTGACGGCAGCGCCGTTGGCACCGGTATTTTTAACGGTGATGTAGGCACGATCCGATCGATTGACCAGCAAATGGAAACGATGACGGTGGTTTTTGATGACCGGGAAGCGGACTATGATTTTGCACAGCTTCACGAACTGGAACCGGCTTACGCTATGACAGTCCATAAAAGCCAGGGCAGCGAGTACCGGGCTGTGATCCTAAGTGCTTTCAGCGGCTCACCGTATTTGCTCAGCCGGAGTGTTTTGTACACGGCCATCACCCGGGCAAGAGAACTCTTGATTATTGCTGGAAGGCCGGAAACGGTGGCGGCAATGACGGAGAACGCAAAACGGGGGCGCCGGTATACGGGGCTGAAGCTGCGTCTGCAGGGAAAGGTGGAGTAAGCCATGTTTAGAACGCTTGCGCAATTGTTGTATCCACCGAAGTGTGTGCTTTGCGGAAAAGTGCTGGAAAAGCAGGAAACAGATCTCTGCAGAACCTGCCGGGTGGAAGGACCGGAATGCGTAAAGTTTTCCGGTAAGTTCCGTTTTCTTGACAGCGTTGCCGCAGTTTGGTATTATGAAGAACCGGTCCGAGGCAGCATTCACCGCTTTAAATTCGGAAATACCCGATCCTATGCCGGGTGCTACGGAAGAATGCTGGCTATGCGGCTGACAGAGCAGAATCCCGATGGCTTTGATTTGCTTACTTGGGTACCCATTTCCTTTCCACGCAGATGGAAACGGGGTTATGATCAGTCGGCGCTGATCGCCAAAGCTGTGGGGCGGGAACTGGGCATACAGCCGGTCCGCCTGTTGAAAAAGATAAGAAATAATCCGCCGCAGTCCGGCTTTTCCGGAGAGGCCCGCCGCAGAGCAAATGTCTTGGGCGCTTACCGGGAAATGAATCGGGAATTACTGAAGGGAAAGAAAATATTATTGATCGATGATGTGATCACCACCGGTGCCTCTGCAGGAGAATGTGCTCGGGTTTTGCTGACAGCGGGTGCCCGGGAAGTCCATTGCGGTGCGGTAGCCTTGGCGGGAAATCACGGGAATAAATAGTGGGAGTAGGCTTATGAAACTGTTTTCTTATGATCTGGGTATTGATCTCGGCACAGCCAATGTGCTGATCTATGTGGATGGAAAGGGCATTGTGGTCCGGGAACCCTCTGTGGTAGCGGTAGATAAAAACTCCGGCAAGATCCTGCAGGTGGGATCCGCTGCCCGCAATATGTTGGGCAGAACGCCTGGTAATGTGGTGGCTATGCACCCGCTGAAAGATGGCGTGATCTCTGATCACGAAATGACGGTGAAGATGCTTCAAACCCTTTATCGGGAAGCATCCAAGTCCACCTTGTTTACGCCGAAGCCCCGTGTAGTTATCTGCGTACCCAGCGGTGTTACCGAGGTTGAGGAACGCACGGTGATTAACGCGGCAGTGGATGCCGGTGCCCGCAGAGTGTACCTGATTGAAGAGCCTATGGCTGCGGCATTGGGCGCCGGCGTAGACATTCACGGCCCGCGAGGTCAGATGGTGGTGGATATCGGTTGTGGCACCACGGATATTGCGGTGTTGACACTCAATGGCGTGGCGGTGTCCTCTTCCATCAAGGTTGCAGGCAATGCGTTTGATGAAGCTATCGCACGGTATGTCCGCCGGGAGCACGGCATTGTGATCGGCCAGGTTACAGCAGAGGATGTCAAAATTCGTATTGGCAGTGTTTATCCCCGTCCGGAGGGCGTCAGTATGAATGTCAGGGGCAGAGATGCCAAAACCGGTATGCCCCGGGAGATCACACTGCTTTCCACAGAAATCTTAGGCGTTCTGAATCGTCTTGCCAAGCAGATCGCAGACGAGGTGCTGTTGGTTTTGGAAGAAACCAGTCCGGAATTGGTCAGTGATATTGCGGAAAATGGCATTACGCTTACTGGTGGCGGCTGCCAGATCTGGGGAATGGATCTGTTGCTTACGGAGCTGACAGGTATTTCCTGCGTCCGGGCAGACGATCCGGATTCCTGCGTAGCTTACGGCTGCGGCAAGAGCCTTGCCTGGATCAACCATATGACGGAAGGACCTATCAATATCGCCAGAAAACGGCTGATGAGAGGCTGATTAACAGAGAAAACCCGCCGATTACGCGGCGGGTTTTTGCTTTATCATCCGTTTTGGCAGCCACAGGTGGTGTAGCCGTCGGCAGTTGTTTCGGTACAGCCGCCGTCACAGCCGGTGGAAGAGAATTGGGATGTGGGGAAGGGAATCCGGGAGAACATTTCGCAGGGATCTTCTGTACAACCTGGTGCGTCGCAGCATTCTTTTGTGGGAATGGCGTAGTCCAGCACCGGAACGATCAGCTGTGCATCCCGCTCCAGCCGAATGATAGAAAACTGCCCCAGGGTTACGAACATCCGCCGCCGTTCCCCGGAGAGCACCAGATCGTCATCAAACAGGGAGAGCACATCCTGCGGGATCTGCAGTGCCAGCTCTTCATGATGCTTACCGTCACAGACCTCCCGGACTTTGGAACTGAGAACCATAGGGTCCAGAACCTCAACAATAGCAGTGGGGCGGTTGGCAAATTGCCGGGTAATGCCGTCGGGAGAGCACAGCCGTGTGTCGGAACGGAAAATGTGGGTACGGCTGTCTTCACCGCAGAGAACAGCCCGCTTGGTGAACAGCGCCAAGCCGTACAGTGCTGCAGGGCGGGCGTTACCGATGGTGGCATCTGCCAAAATGCGGTAGTAGAATGTCACATCGATGCAGTAGTGATGCCGGTCAAAAGCTACCGGTTCTACATCAATATAGGTGTAAAGTAGTTCTGCACAGCGTACCTTTGCACTGGTAGCAGTGTCCAGAAGACTCTGAGAACCTCTGGTAAGATACACGCGCAGATCTTCGATGCAGTCCTTGTCACGGCAGCTGTCCGTGATTTTTCGTGTGTGGATGGACATCGCCTGCTGCAGATCCTGGGGATTGCAGCGCAGGGTGCCCTGACATTGATCAGACATATGGATACCTCCCGTCAAAATATGCAAGAAGCAAAATGCTTACAGGACAGTTTATGCATACTTTTCAAGGAAGTGCGTATCAGGGCGAATGGGAATGCATACGATACAATAAGTGATTGTACATATGACCAAGTCAAAAAATAGGATGTCATTGTGCTGGAAACAAGCATTTACACTACCAAATAAAAACAGGCTGCGGGGCTGCAGCCTGTTTTTGCTTATTTACTGTTGTGTTCCAATAGATCGTATTGGATGCGGATGTACTGCCGGTCGCCCAAATAGAATTTCCACTTATCGATTTTCTGAGCCAAAGCAGTGACGGCGATAAATTCGCTGTCTACCTGCACAAAGTACTGTCGGGAGCCTTGCTGCACGAGGTAATAGTATCCTGTCCAGGTCTTCCAGTGGGAAATGCCCCAAATGGCGGTGTATATACCGCAGGTAAAGAAATCCAGCCACCATTCGATCTTGTTGAGCTGATGAATGAGGGATAGCTGATGAATGCTGTCTGCATCCGGGAACCGGAACAAAACGGCGGCATCCTGCTTGCAGCGGCAGCGACCGGATACAGTATAGTTTTCAAGGCAGATGGGCTCTTTCGTAACAAAAAAGTCTGCCTTTTCTCCGTCGTCCAGCAGAAAATCGATACTGACATTCAGGAATTTCGATATTGCCTTCAGATTTTCTACATCCGGCAGACCTTTAGCTGTTTCCCATTTGGCAACAGCCGCCCGGGAAACGGAAAGCTTTTCTGCCAATTGCTCTTGGGATAAGCCAGCATTTTTTCTTGCTTCCTTCAGTTTTTCTCCCAGTGTCATAATGAAACCTCCTGTTGAAACTGGCCTGTGTATCTTGATAATAAATCAGGCAGCCAAATTTTACAAGAAACCAACTGTGACGACACCGTTACGCTTCGTAACAAAGGAAATTATAGGGAAAAGTGCAGAGTCGTTTCGCTGTGATAGGGCTCGCCCGCCTTGGTGAAGGGTTGTTTCCACTGAGGATTGTTCACGGAATCGGGGTAGTGTTGCGTCTCCAGGCAAATGCCGCCCCGGCGGCAATAGGAAACACCGTCTTTTCCGGTCTCGCCGATCAGGAAATTGCCGGAATAAAATTGTACGCCAGGGCAATCGGTGGAAACCGCCATTGTCCGCCCGGAGACGGGATCAGAAAGGATAGCGCAGGGAGAGGTGAATACCTCAAAATTGTGATCGTAGCCCCCTTGCAGCCGCAACGCATCGTAATTTTCATCAATATCCTGACCAATGGGCTTGGGAAATCGGAAATCCATCGGTGAACCAGCCACATCCCGCAGTTCTCCCGTGGGAATAGAAAGTTCATCTGCCGGGGTAAAGTGCCGGGCAGGAAGCGTTAGAATTTGATCCATTGCCTTTTCGGGGCGGTTGTGACCGGCCAAATTGAAATAGCTGTGATTGGTCAGATTAAAAACGGTGTCTGCGTCGCTAACGGCATCGTATACGATTTGCAGTGAGCCATTTTCCAGGGAATAGGTCACCCAGATGTCCGCGTTACCGGGGAAACCCTGGTCGCCGTTGGGACTGTGCAGGTGCAGACGCATACTGTTTTCTGTAACGCTCTCAACCGTCCACAGTCGATTTTTATAGTAGTCAAAGCCGCTGTGCAGATTGTTCAGGCCGTTATCGTTGATATCGAGCCGGCAGCTTCTGCCATTTAAGTTAAATTGTGCACCGCCGATGCGGTTGGCGTTACGGCCCACCACACTGCCGAAGAAAGTGCCGCTGGCAATATAGTCATTTGGGTCATCAAAACCCAGAACAACATCCGCAAGCTTGCCCTCCCGGTCGGGAACGAACAGCTTGACAATGGTGGCACCTAAGTCGGAAATGTGGGCGGTGATCCCACCGCCGCAAATTGTATAAAGGGAGACTTCACTGCCGTCGGGCAGTTTGCCGAAATACTTTTTCATAACAATGTCCTCTTCAAAAAAGATGGGGTGATTATACTATATTCTTCCGGAAATTGCAAACCTTATCTGCTGAATTAAGAAAAAAGAATCCGAAAGGGAGGTCTCTAGGCATCAATGGCTGGACGCAATTCGCACTTTCAGATGTTAAATTCAGACCCGCACATTTCCTTCACCTTTCTCATATAATAGGACGATGCCGCTAAGGAAAGGAGCGGACAGCACGACTATCATCTGCCTGCTAATGTGTCAAATTATGTTGAAACACATATGATGTAATACGAATTTAATATGAGGAGGGATTATATTGAATAGATACAATGGCTTCGAAGGCAGGAACAACGACTCCCAATTCGATGACAATTCATGTAAACGCTACCATCCAAAAGAGCATAATTGCGAGGAAAGGGAGTATTGTTGCAGCTGTACGAATTGTCCCCCGGGACCGCAAGGTCCTGTAGGTCCGCAGGGGCCCATTGGAGCAACAGGCCCTGCGGGATCCCAAGGCCCTGTAGGTCCGCAGGGACCTGCCGGTGCAGCTGGTCCCGCAGGCGCGCAAGGTCCCGCAGGTGAATCCGGCCCTGCCGGCTCCCAAGGCCCCGCCGGTCCTCAGGGTCCTATTGGCGCAACCGGACCTGCCGGCCCCCAGGGCCCTGCTGGCCCCCAGGGTGCGGCCGGTGCTCAGGGACCTGCTGGTGCAGCTGGTCCCGCAGGCGCTCAAGGCCCTGCCGGAGAAACGGGACCTGCCGGTCCTCAAGGTCCTGCCGGTCCCCAAGGTCCTACTGGTGCAGCTGGTCCTGCAGGTGCCCAGGGTCCTGCTGGCGAAACCGGCCCTGCCGGTCCTCAAGGACCCGCCGGTCCAGCTGGTGCGCAAGGCCCCGCCGGTGAACCAGGTCCCGCAGGCCCTCAGGGTATTGCAGGTCCTCAGGGACCTACCGGTGCAGCCGGTCCCGCAGGTGCCCAGGGTCCTGCCGGAGAAACGGGCCCTGCCGGTCCTCAAG
>CAYVSU010000026.1:14252-17665 GCA_964454215.1 uncultured Oscillospiraceae bacterium
CAGGTGCCCAGGGTCCTGCCGGAGAAACGGGCCCTGCCGGTCCTCAAGGTCCTGCTGGCGAAACCGGCCCTGCCGGTCCTCAAGGTCCTGCTGGCGAAACCGGCCCTGCCGGTCCCCAAGGTCCTACTGGTGCAGCTGGTCCTGCAGGTGCCCAGGGTCCTGCCGGCGAAACCGGCCCTGCCGGTCCTCAAGGTCCTGCCGGTCCCCAAGGTCCTACTGGTGCAGCTGGTCCCGCAGGCGCTCAAGGCCCTGCCGGAGAAACGGGCCCTGCCGGTCCTCAAGGTCCTGCCGGTCCTCAGGGTCCAGCAGGTCCACAGGGACCTGCTGGCGGTGTGCTCAATTTTGCCGATTTCTATGGGTTAATGCCGCCCGATAACGCTGCAACGGTTGCACCCGGTACAGATGTCAGCTTCCCGCAGGACGGACCCAACAGTGGCTCTGGTATTGCCCGAACCGGCTCCAGTTCCTTCAACTTGGCAGAGATTGGCATCTATCAGGTGCTGTTCCAGGTAAGTGTGACCGAAGCGGGCCAGCTGATTTTGACCTTAAATGGTCAGGATCTGGCGTATACAGTAGTAGGCCGCGCAACGGGAGCGTCCCAAATTGTCGGAATGGCAATTGTAGAAACAACCGCTATCAACTCTATTTTGACCGTGCGAAACCCTGCAGGAAATGCTGCAGCACTAACCATCACCCCGCTGGCAGGCGGTACCCGCCCAGTTTCCGCACACTTGGTAATCACTCAGATTCAATAATATGCTGAAGAGAGAAGCACCATCCCGAAACGGAATGGTGCTTCTTTTTCTGCTCGGAATGACTCTCTCACGGTTACAAGTTGTCCGCAGGACACTTTTTACATCGGTCCGCAGACTGGAGTCAGCCTTTCAAGGCAGCTCATCTCTGATAAAGACGAAACGGGCTATCCGTTGGAGATAACCCGTTTTATATGTAAGGATGCTAATTTTTCGATGTGCGACCCCGGAGGTCGTTTTCAAACCAGGGCCGGTTGATCCATCATTAACACACAGAATCGTCCTCTGTGTCAGTTCCATTTGTTTCATTGAGCCGTGCTCTCTACGCTGCTGGAGCCATTGTGGACGGGCATACACATTACCATAATAAAATCCATATACCAAATTCCGTCTACCTTGACGCAAATCAGGCGAACTTCGCCGTAATCCTGATGATTTTCGCTGCCGTCTGCCATCACGATGGTATATGCCACATCCACCCAAACGGTATCCTCAATGCTGTCGAAGGTCTGCTGTGTCATCATCTCATACGCGACATAGCCCTCCCGGATTCCCTGAAGAATATCACCGGGAATGTCCGCCTCCGGAGTCAGTCGAGTGTTTACGTCTATGCTCTCATAATCCACTTCCAGAAGGCTGTCCCCGTCCTGAAATGCGAACGTATAAGCTGCCTTGGCAGCAGCTTTTCCTGTAAGGCCTTCCTCGATTGGAATGTTCAGAACATACGCTATCACATCATAGCTGTACGGCGGTGTCAGTTCTACCATAGCATCGATATCCTTCTGCGCCAATGCCAAATAAAACTGCTTTGCCACTTCCACCGCAGTGTTGGTGTTTGTCTGTCCCTGCCCGCGGTCCTTTGTATTTTCTGTGTTGCCAGTCTTTTTTTGTGTCGTGCCGCAGGCTGCCATAGACAGCGTCAGAACAAAGCACAGCATCATCGCCACGATTTTTTTATACATTCTCTGCCTCCATTCTACTTAAATAAAGTTAGTTTGGTGTGATCATTGTATCACAGCGCCTGATCAGTTGCATGTCCTATATATCCTGAAAGCATAAAATGCAGTTGCTTCAAATAAAGTCATCTTGATTTTTCTGCCTACGCAACGTAGGTTGCCCCGCTCCCGTTTTCGTGATATGCTGATGAAAGAAAGGGAGTGGATTCTATGAACAGCTATGTAACAGGAGGCATCATCAAGACATTACGAGAAGCAAAACATCTGACACAGTCTGAACTGGCAGAATGCGTCGCCGTCAGCAGCAAGACTATCTCCAAGTGGGAGACCGCAAAAGGATTTCCGGATATCAGTCTGTTACAACCATTGGCACAGGCGCTCGGTATTTCGGTCATCGAACTAATGAATGGTGAGCATATTATTAACAAAAATGTCTCTGCCAATATGCTGCGCAGCAAATTCTATGTCTGCCCTATCTGCGGCAATGCCATCCACGCGCTGGGAAATACTGTGGTCAGCTGCTGTGGTATCACTCTGCCTGCGCTGGAAGTGGAAGAAGCGGATGAGGACCATACAGTATCCATCGAGAATGTGGAGGACGAGCATTTTATCACTATCCATCACCCTATGACGAAAGCACATTACATTTCCTTCGTAGCCTACGTCAGCTCAGATCGAATCCAGATGGTGAAACTCTACCCGGAGGGCAATGCCCAAACCCGCCTGCAACTTCGAGGATTTGGAACCTTGTACTGGTATTGTAATCAGCATGGACTGTTCAGTAAAAAGACTTAAGAACACATATAAACACGGCACAGAAGCGTTACCGCCTCTGTGCCTTAGTTTTACGACGTTTCGGTATTTTCCAGCTTCCAGATATATTTATCTGCACGGAAGATCAGGCATACACCAATTCCAGCAAGCCACAGTAAAGCAAACAGAAATGCTGCACCACTGCCTTTTCCTGTGCCAAACAGGCGGGTCAGAAAGTTGCCCGTTCCATATGCTGCCATAATCGGTTCAAAAACCTGATCCACCAGCAGTCCACCAAGGAGGTATCCCACTGGGATGGTGAAGAACTGAAAGGTGTTTCGGGCAGCAAAAACCCTGCCCTGGATTTCCACCGGAATAATCAGTCGGTTGAGGGCATCTAAGTTCGCATTCATCCAGGGAATGGCGATCCATCCAAGGGCAGCTCCCAAACACCAGACCCATACGCTGTTTCCAAAAGCAAGGAAGAAATTCTCTGTACACATAGAAAGCATCAAACAGCACCAAATTGCTTTGACCCGGCTTTTGGGTTCATTCATAATCGATGCCAGAATACCGCCTATCAGCATCGTGATGCCGATGACAGAATTGACCGTGCCCATCACCGTTTCGGATGCCCTTGATAGCATCATCGCCGGGAATGCAGCATTGTACATACTGGCCACCAGATTGATGACTGCCAGAAACAACATCAGATGGAAGATGCCGGGATTACACTTCAGCCACCGGATACCCTCTGCCGCACTTTGCAGAACACTTTTCTGGTTCTGTTTCGACTCGATCTTGGGAATGGGGATAAAGAACAGCAAAACAGCAAATGCAACCCCAAAGCTGATCAAATCGATGGCGATGACAGTATCAATCCCCCACAGCCCCATAATTGCCGTTGTGATAATGGGTGTCAGAATGGAATTTAAGGAATTGGACAGATACC